>DASYBP010000211.1:0-2358 GCA_036500715.1 Rhodopila sp. | reverse complement strand
TCGTGAAGTCTTCATGCACGCGAATTGGTGGGCGCTGCAGCGGCGCGCCCACCAATTGGCTGGCGCTTAGACGACCGCGGGAAAGTCGATCGCAGTGTTGTTGATGCGATTGAAGACGTTGGTGAAGACGGTCAGGGCGATTGCCTGGCATTAATCATCAGGAACTTACGGGTCATGGGACCCTCCTTTTTCACGTTCCGTATCCGATTTCGTCACCGGATGCTTGATACGTATGCAGGCACTGACCCGCTGTTCACGCCAAAAACAGATGACTGGCCTGTTGGAATACGATGCCGCTTCGCCAAGTCTGGAACCTAATAGGAAGGCACCATTGCTGCTGGTTCTCTATCGATTCTCAGCATTTCGGACGCACGGCCCGAGCTCTAACCAAGTTACCCCTGTGCATCGCGACAGTGCGGTCCGAATAAATTGGCCGAGCCACCGGTCTCCACGTCAGAGGAATGACGTTTTCGGGCTCGGAGCGCAGCTACGACGCCTTTGCCGTAGTCGCGGTCAGGATGTCCGCCTTGCGGTTGAGCGCTGCGATCAAAAATTTATAAACTAATAAGCAATACCTTGACCGAGTTCTGGGGGCCCCTGGGGCGAAAGGGTGTCCACTAGGTGCCCCACACCTTGGGCCTCATTCGAGACCGCGTGGTAGGTGTCCCCCCTCTGGAAGACGTAGATTGGCATATTGTATCGGTCAGCGACCTTCTGCCAGCCGACAAGGAGATCGGGGAGGAGGGGAGCAGGGTAGATCATATGTCAGCCCTCAGGGGAGGTGAAAGCGACGAGCGTCGGGGTATTCTCGATTGGAACGTTTAACGGAAACTCGCCCACTGCTTTATTTAACCCCCACCCCGCGCCGGCCCCAGTGAACTCGCGTAAATCCCAGTAAATTGTCGTGAACCGACCTCGCCGGCACTGGTGTTACAATTGGGGCCACCTGTCCGCGTCGCTCCCGAAAATCAGGTTCGCAATAGACTCGCCGCTGGAGGAAAGCGGATTCGAACCGCTGGTCCCACTTGCGCCTTGCTCAATGCGCCGAGGCAAGCCCCGCGACAGGAACGCCGGACGCACCCGGTCGCCGAGCGCCGAGCAGGCGCTGCGCTTCTTCGGCTCGGCCGGCCTCAAGGTACGCCTTCAACAACGTGAATTCGATCAGGTCATGCTGCGCGCGGCTGCCGCCAATACGCTCGTTTTCGGCGACGAGCGGGGCGAGCAACTCGATCGTCGCCGAAAAATTGCCGCGCTCGAACGCCGCGAAGCCGCGTGACAGCGTTGGCAGGTAAGAACCGGACGGATAGCGCCCGTCGCGCGCCATCTCTTCCATCCGGCGGCTGCGGGAATCGAGCCCGGAATCGTCGCCCATCACGACCTGCGCCAGGATGACGTGCAGGTCGGCGAGCCCGCTGCCGGGCGACGGCAACGCGCTGGTCGCGTAATCGTGGAGCGCGCGCCAAGCGGTGGCGTCGCGCGGATGGCCCACGAGTTCGGAACGCCACAAAAACGCCGCCCCATCCGACATTCTCTGTTGCGGCCCGCCGCTGTGCCGATCGAGCACCATGGCGTCGCGATAAAGCGACAAAGCTTGGGGCCAATTGCCGGCCTGAATTTCGCACAGCGACAGATGCCAGCTCAGGTGGCCATGGAAAAAACCGTCGCGCGGATAAGTAGGGAGCCAGGTCGACAGATAGGCGTGGGCCGTGTCCGCCTCGCCGCTCTCGTAACATACGTGCGCGAACCCGTGCGCGCCATGCGCGTTGTTCGGGTTTATCGCCACCGAACGCTCGATTTTCGGGCGCGCCGCCGCGGTCTGCCCGTCCTCAGAAAGCGCCATGGCATGATGGGCAAGGAACCAGAAATCGTCGCCGTAATGGGGGGCGAGACTGTCCATCAGTGCGGCGATCTGGTGCTTCTGCCCGATGCGGCCGGAGGCGCCGATCAGGCCGTTCGGGTTCGCAGCGCTGGCGAGCACCAGCGCGTCGCGAGGCCATGCCGCCAGATGCTCGTGCAAGGCAACGACTGCGGCGTCGGTCCGGCCCGCGAACACGAGGTCAAAGAACGCGATGTGGCTGGCTTCGCGCGGGGGAAGACCGGCGGCGACCTGTTTGGCGGCCGCTTGGGCCGATAGCGCCGCCGCCACCTTACCTTCCCGCATCAGCACCTGCGCCTTGCCGGCATGCGCCAGGGCGAAATCGGGGTCCGCCGCAAGGGCGTCGTCATAGGCGGCGAGCGCGCCCGGGTAGAAGGTCAGCGCCTTCTCGCTGGCATCGACATAGGCGTCGCGCGCGGCGGCGGACGATGTGGACAACGGCAGTCCGAAGCGATCCGCCAACATCAGAACCCCTCCTGCCG
>DASYBP010000210.1:0-4963 GCA_036500715.1 Rhodopila sp. | reverse complement strand
GGCGCGCTTGCGGCGCTTCCCACTCTTCAATTCGGGACCGGTGACGCGCCGCGTTGCAAGGGTCTGCTGAGCCAGGCTCAGAAAAAGGATTGAGCCGATACCGGATGGGCGGGACGAAGAAACATATCATCGCCAGGACCGGCTTCAGCCAGCGGGGTCCGATGTCTCCTGGGCTGAGGGAATATCGCGCCAGCTTCATCGCCTTTACGACGTTGTGTTGCTGTCTGCCTACAACCGGGTAGGCGCGCAACAGGAGGGCGTACCATCGGATGGAGCGTCGTCGGGCCGAGGTCATCCCACTGAGGCCCGCCGTACAGCGAGGCGGACGCGGTCGAGTATTTTCCCGGCGCCGTGCGCTATCCCAATCCGAACAAGCTGATGGCGCACATGATCGGCCCGCTGGCGCCGGGCAGCGCGCCGGCATGATCCATTATATTACGTCGGTTCAAGCGCGCCGATTTCGGAACTGACCACCCGTGAAACCACCACGAGTTCGGAAGCTGACCCGGTTAAAACCACACCGAGTTCGGAACTGACGGCGCCTGAACCTGATCCAGTTCCGCCAAAGCCGGAACTCGCCGTACACTCGGAGGATGAAGGAAAAAACACATGGAGGATGAAGGAAAAAGGAAGAAGGAAAGAAAGCACCTCTCACTTCGTTCGAGGGCGCTAGCGCGCCCCTCAACGAAGACCCAAAAGCAGTACTCCGGAAGGACGGGCTATCAACCGTCCGCGTGCTGACGGGTTTGGAGAAGGGGCCAGCGAGCAAACTCCTCGGAAAGTTGATCAACCAGATCGAGGGAGACCATACCGCCCTCCATGCCATCCTTCGCAGTGCCGAAACTGAGTGACCAGACAATCCAACCGCATGGGTCATGGGGGCAATCCAGACGCGTGCGCGAGACGGCGCCGCTGTTCGCGGCCAGCGTCACGCCGATCGACCCGTATGGCCTGCGGGCCTGGATCGCGTGCCAGCCTGATGTCATGGTCGAGCACAGCGCGCGCTCCGGTAGGGCTGAGCCAAGCATCAACGGCTACCTGATCGGGATGTCGGCCGAATTGTTCGCCCAGGCGGCGGGGCTTCCGGAGAGCTGGCGGGGGAGGTGGGACGCACTCGGGACGTGGATGCGCGAGGACATCGCGATGATCGATCCCGTGCTGGCCGCAGTGCGCGACCAGGCGGCGCGAATGGGGGGGATACCTCGGGTGGCGGTCTTCGATGCGGCCGTCCGTAGGGCCTTCAGAAGCGCAACATAAGGGTGCCGCCTCTGGGTGGTGGTTCAGGTGTGGGGGACCTTGGCACGAGCAGCCAATTGCCGGGCCCGTCCGAGCGAATGCCACGTCTGGACCAGCACCCAATGTTCGGAGGGGATTTCGATCTCGCCGAAGTCCATCATGCTGGTGCGCCAGCCGTGGTGATAGGCGCGGGTATGGTTCGCGCCGGGCTCCGGATCGCCGCGTTCGGCGTCCAGGTGCCCAGCGACCATCTCGGCTTCGTCAAGCGCGTCAAGTTCTTCGAGCGTGGTGACGGGGGCGTGGGTCATGGGGGGATTCCCGGTGGAAAAGTCGCTTACGGGCGCCGATTGGTTCAGGCTGGCGCAACCGGTCGGGAGCGCCGATTTCTGGGCGTTACCGGAGTGGTCCGCGGCGGGGGGCTTGGATGGCTGGTTCTGGACGATCGTGGGCCGTCGGGCACGCATCTACCACGCATCAAACGCATGGTGTGGGCTGCATTCTCGGTCGGGGCATCTAATCGAGCGTCTGGCGATGGTGGATTGATGGGTGGATAATATTCGCTGGTGCCTTTGAAAGCCGCGCCTCCTCGATTGGGCATCAACGCCACCCTACGGTGTCGGATCATCCCCAAGGTCCCACCAGAGGCCGGTAAAAGCAACCATCCCCTCCCGCGCGGTCGAGCGCAAAAGGTGCTCGTCCGGGCCGTGCTGGTTGCAGCCGTTGTAGCTGTGTGGGATCCAGATCAGCGGCGTGCCGAGATAATCGACAAACACGTCGCCGGGCAATCCGCCTGACGAATTCGGGATCACCTGCACCGGCTTGCCCAGGCTCCGCTCCATGCTGGCCGACGTCCAGCGAACCCAGGGGTGGTTTGGGTCGGTGCGGCTGGCGGGCATCCGCACCGCGGCGTTCTCGATGCAGACGTTCGGAAACCCGTTCTGGTTCAGATGGCTGCGTAGTGCGGATTCAAAGTCGGCGGGATTGCTGTCGACGGTGTAACGGATCTGGCACCGCGCGCGGGCGTTCGGGGCCACCGCATTGACCGGGTTCTCGGGGCGGCCGGACAGCATCGCCAGCACGATGAAGCTGGTCCAGCCGTAGATCTTTTCGGCCGCGGTCAGGCCGGGCTCGCCCCACCCGTGATCGATGCTCGCGGCGTCGCCGCCGGCGACCGGGCAGCCATTCAGCACTGCCTGCACGGCGGGCGGGATTCCGTCCGTCGGCAGCCAGTCGCGGACCAGGATTTTGCCGTCGCGATCGGTGATAGTGGCGAGGGCGTGACTGAGGATGATGGCCGGGTCGGTGGTCAGCCCGCCCCAGTGGCCGGAATGAACCTCGCCGCGACGGCAATCCACCACAAGGTCGAAATGATAGGTGCCTCTGGTGCCGGTGGCGATGGTCGGCACGTCGGGCATCACGCGCGGGCCGTCGCTGGCGATCAGCACATCGGCGGCGAGGCGGTCGGCCTGCGCCGCCACGAACGCGCGCAGACCGGTCGATCCCCGTTCCTCGCTGGTTTCCAGGATCAGTTTGAGGTTGAACCCCAAGGTGCCGTCGCGTTCGGCCAGAACCGCCTCCAGTGCCGTGAGGTTAAGGGCGTGCTGGCCCTTGTTGTCGGCGGTGCCCCGGCCGTACCAGCTTCCGTCTTCTTCGACGAGGGTCCATGGGGACAGGTCGGAGCGCCACTGGCCATCCAGGCCGCGGACGGTGTCGCCGTGGCCGTAGGAGAGGATTGTGGGGCGGTCCGAGCCCTCCAGCCGTTCGGCGAACAGGATCGGGCCGGCGCCAGGCTCTGGGTTGGGGTGGATCTCGACCGACAAGCCCATGCGCGTCAGCCAGGGTTCGATTGCAGCGGTCAGATAGCGATGGACGTCCGATTCATGCCCGGGCTCCTGTGAGGTGCTGGGAATGGCGACCAGTTCCGCGAGGCGGTCCCGGAACCTTTGGGAATCGAAAAAGGTCAGGGCGCGCGTCAACGCGCCGTTGCGTGATGCCATGCCAAGGATCCCTGATGGCGGCAATGTGCCAGAGACCGGTCTGGTCAGCTAGCCTGGTCGGGTGGCCGGCTGCAGGTCCGCGGTCCAGGTGACCTGGGTGGACGGCAGGGTGATGCGATGATGCGCGCAGGCAGGTGCGAGCAGGGCGTTCGGGTTGGTGGAGGCCATGGTCAGTGCGATGGCCGGGTCGGCGAGCTTCCAGGCGACCAGGTTGCGGACGGCCTGGTCGAGGGTGAGCGCCGATCCGGCGAGGCTTGCGGTATCCAGGAGGCGGGCGGCGCCGTCGGCGGTGCGCTGTATGGTCATCCCTGCGAAGCGATACATGCCTGGCGGGGCGGCGGCGGCCGAGGTGGCGTCGGTGATCAGAATCGAACGGGACGGGGTTTTGGCTCGCAGCATGACTTTCAACGCATCCGGGGGGATGTGGATCCCATCGGCGATGAAGCTGGCATGCAGCGCGTCGGCGGCGAGTTGTGCCATCAACGGACCGTGGAATTTGGGCTGCGGCTGGGGCAGGGCGTTGCCGAGGTGGGTGCTGAGGGTGACGCCGGCGTCGGCGGCTTGCAGTGTCGTCGCATGGTCAGCCGCGGTGTGGCCCATCGCGACGATCATGCCGCGGGTCCTGGCCCAGGCGATCAGGGCGATTGCGCCTGGCTGCTCTGGAGCCAGGGTTAGCAACAGGACTGGGCGGCGGAGGGTCTTGGTCATGCGCGCCAGAACTGCCGGGTCGGGCACGATCATGGCATCTGGTGGATGGCAGCCGGTGTAGCCTGGGGCGGGGTTGAGGAACGGACCCTCCAGGTGGAAGCCGGGAACCATGGCGGGGCCGAGGCGGCTGGCGGCGATGGTGGTGTCGAGCGCGGTGAGGCGGGCGGTGAGCGTGGCTTCGTCGGCGGTGATCAGGGTGGGAAGGCAGGTGGTGACATTGGCCGCTCGCATGGCCGCGAGCGCGTGATCCATGGCGTCCGCGGTCAGTTCGGCGTCGTTGAAGTCGACTCCGGCGTAGCCGTTGACCTGGAGGTCGGTCAGGCCTGGGGTTTGCATTTCGTGGTGGTGACGGATCGCGGACAGGCGAGTCAAGCGTCGCTCGGGCGGCCCTCGGACGGGACAGGCGGTCCCGGTGGGGTTTGCTTTACGGCGGTGCGCCGGATGGCTGGGCGGCCGAGCGCGGGTGGCGGGTTGGGGAGGCGGCGAGAGCGGCTTGCAGAAGGTCCTGGATCTGGTTCCCCGGTTTCGGATGGCTGGCGGGGGCCTTGCCCTGGGCGAGGCGCTGCTGCGCGAGGGCGATATCGGTGATTATGGCTTCCTCGTGCAGGCGTTCGGCTTCTGGGTCGGCGACGGGGTGGTCGATCGGCGCGGGTTGGTCGAGCGCGCGGCGGCACTGTTCGGAGGCGCGGCTGAGGCTGGCGGCATTGCTGCGCAGGCGGAGGACAAGGGCGACCGGGAGATCGTCCGCCATCGAGCGGTTGAGCGAGTCGAGGCTGGCGAGGCCGAAGGCAATGCTTTGCGCGATGGGAAGGAGATCCGCGGGGTTGCGGGCGGCGTAGGCGGTGACGGCCTGGATGGCGGCGATGCGGGCGAAGCGGATGTCGCCGCCGGTGGCGGCGAGGAAGATCGGCGCCAGGTAAGCAACGACGAGGTGCATGAAGACGTCGTTGAGGTGGAGAGGGGTCGTTTCTGTGTCGGTCATGCGGCGCCGGTCGGGGTGAGGCGATTGATTGTAGCGGCTT
>DASYBP010000209.1:0-3132 GCA_036500715.1 Rhodopila sp. | reverse complement strand
TGGAATCTTGATCGTACTGTGTTTGCCAGCGAGGTTCCAGCAGACCTTGCGCAGAAAATTGGCACCGATGGTCACGCGTTCGGTCCCATCAGTCGAGATGACCCGTGATAGCCCGGTCACTCAATTCAACTACGTCCCGGATCAAGTCATCCCGTCGGATCGGCCGCGCCTAAGCCGGAGACAGCGCGCGCGCCGATGCCGAATGTCCCAAGCCAGTGCCTGGCGATCGCGTCGCGTCGCGTGAGCCAGGCGCCCCCCCGGCCCACCATATGCCGGAGCACCCGTTCCAATCCCCCGATCCGACCCGCTCGGCCGATGATCCGCAGGTGCAACCCGACCGACAGCATGCGCGGGCTGTCCGCGCCTTCCTGCCAGAGCCGGTCATAGGCATCGATCACGTATTCGGCGAAATCGCCGCCCGTGGTGAACCGCTGGCTGCCCTGGTGAAAGTGCATATCGTTGGTATCGAAACTATAGGGCAGCACCAGTTGCCGTCGATCGCCGACCGGAGCGAAGAACGGCAGGTCGTCGCTGTAGGCGTCGCTGTCGTAGAGAAATCCCCCGTGGTCCAGCAGCAGCCTGCGGGTATTGACCGATGGCGCCGACCGTGTGTGCCATCCGACCGGTGCAACCCCGCAGGCGGACTGAATGGCCGCCACCGCACGCGCGATCTTCGCCCGCTCCTCGACCTCCGCCATTCCGGCATGTCGTTCCCAGCGCCAGCCGTGGCAGCCCACCTCGTGCCCGCGGGACACGGCGTCCTTCGCCAGCCAGGGGGATCGTTCGATCGCGCGCCCGCAGGCATTGAGCGTCGCGGCGGCGCCGAACGCTTCCAGCATTGCCACGATCCGCCAGTAGCCGACGCGGGTGCCGTATTCGAAATGCGTGTCGCGGCAAGGGTCGGGCGTGTTGCGTACCTCTTCGGTGATCTCGTGGACCGGCTCGTTGCGCTCATCGCCGTCGATGACCGATAGTTCGGCGCCCTCCTCGACGTTGACCACAAAGGACACCGCAACCCGCGCGCCGCCGGGCCAGCTTGCATTCGGGGGGGTCGGGCCGTAGCCGAAGAAGTCGCGCATCAGACGCCCGCGATCCGATCCAGCCCGACCAGCGCGCCGGAAACTACATTGATGGAACGGCGATCGGACCGGCCGTTCAGGGGTCCCGGCATCAGCGTCGGTCATTCAAGCTGCAGCGCCACCCATTTGGGCCCCGGCACCTCGCGCACCTTTGGCAGTATCAGCATCGCCACATACTCGCGCTTGGCGGCCCGCGCCGCGTCGATGCCCGCCTGCACAGCGGCTGGCGTCGCGACCGGCTGGTCCTGCACACGCAGGATGATGTCGCCGCCGGTCATTCCCCGGTTGGCCGGATCGGAGCCTGGCGTCACCTCCTTCACCAGCACGCCGTTCAAGCCGTCCTCCAACCCCAGACCGCGCTTTTGGTCCGCCTCCACCGGCGTCAGGGAAAGCCCAAGATCGGGGGGGATAACGATCTTCGGGCGCTGCGGCGCCACCGGCGCGTCCCGCGCATCCCACTGATCGCGCGGCCATTGCATGGTGGCGAACGAAAGGTCGTGTATCTCGCCCTCGTGCCGCACGGTCAGGGTGATCATATTACCGACCGGCGTGCTGGCGATGTTCCGCAGCAGCGCGCGGTCGTCGCTGGGGGGGCGGCCATTGAAGCGCGTGATCACATCGCCGATGGTAAGTCCCGCCTGCTTTGCCGGACCCGTCGGCAGTACCCAGGAAACGATCGCCCCCTCGGGCCGCGCCATGCCAAGGGCCTCGCCGATCTCCGGCGATACCTGCTGCAGCTTCACGCCGATCCAGCTCGGCCGCACCCAGCCATACTTCCGCAACTGGTCAATGACGAAACGCGCGCTGCTCGCCGGTTCGGCGAACCCGATACCAGCCGATCCGGCGGTCGGCGAGATGATCGCCGAGTTCACCCCCACCACTTTGCCTTGCATGTCGAACAACGGTCCGCCCGAATTGCCGTGGTTGATCGTTGCGTCGGTCTGGATCAGGTCGTCATAGGGCGAGTTCTGGATGTTGCGGTTAAGCGCGCTGACGATGCCGGCGGACAAGGACAGACCGATGCCAAATGGATTGCCCGCCACGAAAACCTGGTCGCCGACTTGCAGCAGGTCGCTGTCGCCCCATTGGGCCGCCATCAGCGTATGGTCCGCGTCCACCTTCAAAAGAGCCAGGTCCGCCAGCCGCGATCCGCTCGAGATTTTCCCCGGCAAGCGTGTCCCGTCGGTAAAGGTGACGTTAATCTCGAAGGCGTTCTCGACCACATGATAGTTCGTGACGATCAGCCCGGAAGGATCGATGACGAACCCGGAGCCGACGTAGGTCTTGATGTTCGTGGCGGGGGTACTTACGTTCGCCCCCGCCTCGACCGGATCGGGCGCCGTTGCCGCCTCATCCTTCCTGACGGTGACGTTCACCACCGTCGGCAGCACGGCTTGGATGGTGTCCGGTTTGCCGCCGGCGATGTCATCCGCGCGCGCCGGAAGACCGGACGTCCAGAGCACCACAATCGTCGCGAGCACAGCGTTGAGGCCCCAGAAAGGCGCTCGGCATCGTTTCATGATCATGTTCCAACGCCTGTTCATTGATTACGGCCGACCAAAAGCAACGTGACGCTGCCCCAGAACCGCACCGCCCATCATAATGCTTGAAGGCGATAAAATAATCGAGCCAGCTTCTTGACCAGGGGCGAGGTTTTCTACCGAAGTGGCAGCCAGACGCTCGCACGAATGTGAGCGCCGCGCAATCGAAATGGCCCGGGTCAAATCGCGGCACGCTCGTCGCGACACCAGGCATGATATGCGGGTCTCACCATCCGCCCGCTTACACCTGCGCTGTGCCATAGGTCCCCACCCGCCGCACGGCGGGAGCGCGGATGACCAACACGGCCGAGGGCAACACCTGCCCGGTGGCCCATCCTGCCCAAATCCGTGCCGCCAACCGGAAGAAGTGCTCGAACTGGTTTAAAGCGCGGACCAGCAGCGCGAAGGCGAGGAGCATCATTGATTGCCGACATCACCCGGGAAATTGCCCGCGACTACGCGATCGATCTCGCCCCGTCGCCGGATTGTGGCAATACACGCCCTAACACCCG
>DASYBP010000208.1:0-14454 GCA_036500715.1 Rhodopila sp. | reverse complement strand
CATCTTTACCAAGGGTGCGGATGTGGGTGCTGACCTTGTGGGTAAGGTCGAGGCCGGCATCCCCGAGGATGACCCCCGCAACCCCGCGGTAATCGCCGACAACGTCGGTGACAACGTGGGCGACTGTGCCGGTATGGCCGCCGACCTGTTCGAAACCTACGCCGTCACCATCGTGGCGACCATGCTGCTGGCGGGCATTTTCTTCACCGGAGCCACCCGCGACGCGCTCCTGATGCTGCCGCTTGGCATCTGTGCCGTCTGTATCCTGACGTCCATCGCCGGCACCTACTTCGTCAGGCTGGGGACGGATAATGGGATCATGAAGGCGTTGTACCGTGGACTGATCGTCACTGGCGGTCTTTCGGTTGTGGGCATTGCCGTTATCATTGCTATCACCGTTGGGGTCGCTACCCCGCTGGATGTCGTTGGCGGCGGATCGGTTACCGGATGGCGGTTGTTCATCTGTGCCGTCGCCGGCTTGGTGGTCACAGGCCTGATCGTAGTCATCACCGAATACTACACAGCCACCGACTACCGTCCGGTGAGGTCGATCGCGCAGAGCTCGACCACAGGTCACGGCACCAACGTGATCCAGGGTCTGGCGATCTCGATGGAAGCGACCGCGCTGCCGGTGATCGTGATCAGCATCGGTATCATCTTCACCTATCTGGTGGCCGGTCTGTTCGGCATCGCCGTGGCGGCGACCACCATGCTGTCGTTGGCCGGCATGATCGTGGCGCTCGATGCTTACGGCCCGGTGACCGACAACGCCGGCGGCATCGCCGAGATGGCCGATCTGCCGAAGGAAGTACGGGTGACCACCGACGCGCTGGACGCGGTCGGCAACACCACCAAGGCGGTCACCAAAGGCTACGCGATCGGCTCCGCCGGTCTCGCGTCACTGGTCCTGTTCGCCGCCTACACACAGGACCTGACGCACTACTTCCCGGACCTGCACGTCGATTTCGCCCTGCAGAACCCGTTCGTCGTCGTCGGCCTGTTCATCGGCGGCCTGCTGCCGTACCTGTTCGGCGCCATGGGCATGACAGCGGTCGGACGCGCCGCCGGGTCTGTCGTGGTGGAAGTCCGCCGGCAATTCAGGGAGATCGCCGGGATCATGGAAGGCACCGGCAAGCCGGAATACGGCAAGGCCGTTGACCTGCTGACCAGGGCGGCGATCAGGGAGATGATAGTGCCGTCGCTGCTGCCGATCGGGGCGCCGATCGTTCTATGGGTGGTGATCGCCATCATCGCCGGCCGGGCCGCCGCCTTCGCCGCGTTGGGTGCGATGCTGCTGGGCACGATCGTGACCGGCCTGTTCGTCGCGATTTCGATGACCTCGGGCGGCGGCGCCTGGGACAACGCCAAGAAGTACATCGAGGAAGGCAACCACGGCGGCAAAGGCTCCGACGCGCACAAGGCGGCCGTCACCGGCGATACCGTGGGCGACCCTTACAAGGACACCGCCGGCCCCGCGGTCAACCCGATGATCAAGATTACCAACATCGTCGCCCTGCTGATGCTGGCGATCCTGGCAGGCTGGCTGAAGTAGGCGCTTCCCACACTGATTGACGGAAAAGCCCCGCACCCAGGTCCGGGGCTTTTTTGTGGCCCGGTCCGCTTCTACAACCGCTTTGCCGACGCCCGTCCAGACGAACCGGATCCACAACAACAGGGAGAGACACATGCCACCGCTCGACAAGGTCTACGACTACAGCCAGTACGGCGGGTTGAAGATCGAAAAGCAGGACAGGGTGATGACGATCACCCTCAACGCGCCTGAATCGATGAATGCGTTCTCGGCCGAGATGCACTATGCGATGTCTCGCATCTGGGACGACGTGCAGGACGACCCCGAGGTGAACGTCATTGTCCTGACCGGTGCCGGCCGAGCCTTCTCGGCCGGTGGCAACGTGATCGCCATGCAGCAGAAGATCGACAACCCGGCCTTGTGGGACGCCACCAGCCTGCCGGAAGCAAAACGCATCATCTTCCGCATGCTGGAATGCGACAAACCGATCATCGCCATGGTCAACGGCCATGCGGTGGGCCTCGGCGCCACGGTGGCGCTGATGTGCGACATCATCATTGCCGCCGACACCGCCAAGATCGGCGATCCTCACGTGAATGCCGGCCTGGTGGCCGGCGACGGCGGCGCGCTGATCTGGCCGCAACTGATCGGCTTCGCCCGCGCCAAGGAATATCTGTTCACCGGCGATCTGATGACCGCCACCGAGGCCCACCGGATCGGTCTCATCAACCACGTTGTCGCGCCAGCGGAGTTGGACGAGAAAGTCTACAGCCTGGCGCGCCGGCTGGCCGGCGGAGCGATGAAATCGATCCGTTGGACCAAGCAGGTGATCAACATCCCGCTGCGACAGATCGCCCACGCCTCCATGGACCTGAGCCTCAGCCTGGAGACGCAGTCGAACCTGTCGAAGGACCACCAGGAGGCGGTGTCGGCATTCGCGGCGAAGCGGCCGCCGAAATTTACTGGTGGTTAGCATTCTAACCGGCTACAACGGAATTGCCAGCAGCGTATCGAATTGCGACGAATCACAGATCACGATCCGCTCCGCCAGCAGCAGTATCCCGCCGACGTTGCGAAAACGGTCCCGATACCGGCCGACCGCGAACAAGTCCATCCGCCCATCCCGCATCGTCCGCACCACCATGAACGGCGTCTCCGCGGCAATATCCCCAGTTTCAGACGTCAACAACGGCATCCCGACGATATGGCGATAGCTCTGCCGTTCATAAACATTGGCCCTTCGCAACGCCAACACCCGGTCCGCCAGCATCGCTCGGCTCTCGGCATAAACAATGCCCGCCTCATTGCCATCCCGTAGATTGTCCGCCGAGGTGATCTTGTAGAGACATTCGTCCAGAAATAACGTCGGCCACGCCTCCAGCCGATCATCATCGATTGCCGCCGCATAGGCCGCATTGAAACTGGCAACCCGGAATACTGTTTCCACAGAAGTGTTCATGGCTTCATGATCTCGCGCCACATCTTCCAGAACCCGCGGATGGCGGTTTCGGTCACGCGCGTCTCCTGGCTCTCGAACCCGCCCCCGCCCATCTCCAGCAGCGAAACGCCATGGCCGGCCGCAGCGGCGCCACGCTCGACGAAGTTACCGATGCAACCATCCTCCATCGACACGAACCCCGCCGGCCCCGCCAGATTGAGTTGTTTCAGCCGGCGCCGGCGCAGCGCCGGCGGATCATCCGCATAACCCAGATAGATCCAGTGCAAATCCGTCCGGTCTATCCCCCGCGGCACGAACTGCCGGATCGCCATCACATTATACGTCCGCTGCATCGCGAAACTCGGGAACACCGACAGAATTTGCTGGCGCACGCGATCCCCGTGCTCATCCACGGCGTCAAGCATGCTGGGATCCGACAGTTGCAATCCGTCATCCACCGACCGCATCCCGTCATACGCGGTATCGGTCTCCTGCGTCGGCGCCAGGGTGGTGGACACATGACAAGCGCCGTTCGCGCTGACACTCACCCCGCCGCCTTGGCTCAGGCGATTGATGCGGAACGTCGCAAAAAACACGTGCAGCAGGCTGGCATGATAGGTGTCGCGAACATTTTCCGCATAGAGCTTCCAGTTGTTCGGCAACACTTCCGTAAACCGCCCAATGACCTGCAGTGGACGGCTGGTCGTTACGCGCAAGGCCGCGGCTACCTCAGACCCGACAAAATCCTCGATGCTGGGGGCCACTTGCGAAAACGTGCCGAACACGATCCCGCCGATCGTTGTCACACGTAGCTTGCGCGTCGAGAAATCCTCAGGGCGAAAACTGTCCGGCATCCCGCCCTTGCCGTTGACCCCCCGGCGGAACGCAATCGATTTCAGATTGCCGCTCAGGTCATAACGCCAGGAATGATAGACGCAGGTGAAGTCCCGCGCGTTCCCCGCATTGTCCAGGCAGATCAGTGAACCCCGATGCAGACAGCGGTTTTCAAACGCTGCGATATCGCCGCTCTCGGTCCGCACCACCACAACTGGCATGCGTCCGACAAACGTCGTGCGCCAATCACCGGCGTCGAGAATATCGGCTTCCAGGCACAGGTAGTTCCACACCGGCCCCTCGAACAGGCGCTGCTGCTCCCGCTCCAGCACCGCCGGATCCTGATAGACATGAAAGGGCACTCGAGTCAGACCCTTCGGCCCGAACGCCGGAACCTGGTCCATTCGATCCTCCGTCTTTGCCGACAGATCTAAACGCCCGAAAACCTAAACCAGGGTCCGACAGCCGACAAACCGGCTACCCTAGCCTAGCTTGTCAATCGTGATCGGCAGGTCGCGGACCCGCTTGCCGGTCGCATGATAGATCGCGTTGGCGATCGCCGCTGCGGTGCCGACGACGCCGATCTCGCCCAGGCCCTTGACACCCAGCGGATTGGCCGTGTCCTTCTCATCGACAAAGATCACCTCGATCTCGGGCACGTCGGCATTGGCCGGCACGTGATACTCGGCAAGATTGCGGTTCATGACGCGCCCCAGCGCGTGGTCCGTCAGCGCCTCTTCATGCAGCGCCATCCCGATCCCGAATACCACCCCACCGATGATCTGGCTGCGCGCCGTCTTCGGATTGACGATCTTGCCGGCGGCAACGGCATCGACCAACCTCGTCACCCGCACGACGCCCAGTCGCTCATCCACCCGCACCTCGGCGAACACCGCCGAGTGCGTATACTGCGCGTAGTTCTTTTTGATCTCGGGGTCCGGTTCGGCCGTCTCTTCTTCCTCGATGTGGTCTACGGCCGCCGTCCGCAGCACCTCCGTTACCGCCACCCAGGCGGCTGGATCGCTCAGCAGCTCGATTTTGCCGTCAGCGAACCGGACGTGCTCGACCCCGGCATTCGCCAGCGGCGATCCATCCAGGCCGCGCGCACAGGCCAGCAGCCTCTCTCGCACTTTCCGGCACGCCAGCAGCACCGCCGACCCCGCCGAGGCCGCCGTCCACGATCCGCCCTCGACCGGCGCTGTCGGCAACGAGGAATCACCCAGCCGAACGGTTACCCGATCCATCGTCAGTCCAAGCGTATCGGCGGCGATCTGCGCCAGGATGGTATACGTGCCCGTGCCGATATCGGCGGTCGCACACGCCACCTCCAGCCGGCCGTCATTGGTTAACGTGGCGCGCGCCGAATGAGGCATCATCAACGCCTGCCACACGCCGGTTGCCATGCCGTATCCGATCAGCTCCCGCCCTTCGCGCATCGATCGCGGCTCCGGCTGCCGCCGCGACCAGCCGAACCGTTCAGCTCCCTGGCGGCAGGCGGCCCGCAGCTCGTTGCTGCTGAACGGCTTGCCCTCGTTCTCGTCCGTTTCGGCATAGTTCTTCAGCCGCAGTTCCAATGGATCCATCTTCAGCGCATAGGCGAGTTCATCCATCGCGGATTCCAGGCCGAACGTGCCCAGCGGCGCGCCCGGCGCCCGCATATCGGCAGGCGTATAGGTATCCAGTCTGGCAATCCGGTAGTCCAACGCGACGTTGTCGCAGTGGTACAGCAGGCCGGACCAGTTGACCACGACCTCCTGATAGTCCTCGAACGTCGAGGTCCCCGCGACCGCATCGTGCTGGATCGACTGCAGCAGCCCGTCCGCATTCGCGCCAAGCGCGACCGTGTTGATCGTGGGCGGCCGGAAACCGAAGGTAAACATCTGATCGCGCGGCAGCTCGATCCGCACCGACCGCTTCAGGTCCAGCGCGGCCATCGCCGCGAGGAAAACCTGATACTGGGGCCGCAATCCGATGCCGAACGCCCCGCCGACGAAAGGCGACAGCACGCGCACATCGTCAGGGGGCAACCCGAACACGGCCGCGACATAGGCCTGCGTGTTCTGCACGCCCTGGATCTTGTCATAAACCGTAATCTTGCCGCTGCCGTCCCAAACAACCGTCGCGGCATGCGGCTCCATCGGATTGTGGTACTCGGCCGCGATCCGATACTCGTTCCGCACCCGATACTCGGACGCCGAGAAAGCCCGCGCGGCATCACCCCGCGGCGGCGGTGGCGGCGAGATGCCCTCGCGCTTTTCCGGCGGCACGTAAGCGTCGCCGCGGACCCGCTCCAGATCGGTCTGCGGCGCCTCAGCCTGAAGATCAACCCGCACCAGCGAAGCCGCATGCCGTGCTGTTGCGAAATCCTCTGCGACCACCAGCGCCACCGGTTGGCCGCTGTACAGCAGGCGGTCATTGAACAGCGGCCGGAACGGCTGTCCCGGCGGCGCGACGGAATCCTGAAACGACTCATCGCCGGCCTGAATCTGCGGCCGGTTTTCGTGCGTGTAAACCCGCACCACGCCGGCGACCGCCTCGGCCGCTTTGACATCGATGCGACTGATCCGGCCCTTGGCACCAGAGGAGGAAACCACGCAGCCATACAGCAGACCCGGGGCGGAGAACTCGGCGGCGTATTTCGCCCCGCCAGTGACTTTCAGGCGGCCATCTACCCGGTTGCGAGGGTGCCCGACATGTGTATCGACAGTCATGGACATTGCGAGGCCCCCTATCGGATGCGCTTATCGGACTGCGACTGCGGCGTGCCGGCCGCGGCCTGCTCCAACGCTCGAACCATGGTCCGGCGGGCCAGGTCGATCTTGAAATCGTTGTGGCCGTAACCTCTGGCAGCGCGCAGCACATGATCCGCGGCGCGGGTGAAGCTCTCGGTGCTGGCGGTCCGGCCCACCAGCAAATTCTCCGCTGCCGGATCCCGCCAGGGTTTGTGCGCGACGCCGCCCAGAGCCACGCGGGCGGTCTTGATCCGGTCCCCATCCATCTCCAGCGCCGCGGCGACCGACACCAGGGCGAAGGCGAAGCTCAACCGGTCGCGTATCTTCAGATAACTATAATGCGTCGCGAACGACTCGGCCGGCAGTTCAACCGCCGTAACGATCTCCTCATGCGCCAGCGTCGTGTCGCGGTCCGGTTGATCGCCCGGTAGACGATGAAACGCGTCGAATGGAATGGCCCGATCGCCATCCGGCCCGGTCACCCGCACCGTCGCCGCCAGGGCCGCCAACGCCACGCACATATCCGACGGATGAGTGGCGATGCAGTGCTCGCTGGCCCCCAGGATCGCATGGATCCGGTTGATCCCGGTCCTGGCCGGACATCCCGACCCGGGCTCACGTTTGTTGCAATCCGTTGCGGTATCGTAAAAGTAATAACAGCGCGTCCGCTGCAGCAGGTTTCCCCCGGTCGAGGCGGCGTTGCGCACCTGCGGCGAGGCACCCGCCAGAATCGCGCTCGCCAGCAGCGGATAGCGGCCAACGACGCGCTCGTCGTAAGCGACAGTGCTGTTCGTTACCAGCGCACCAATCCGCAGACCGCCCGCCGGCGTCGCCTCGATCGCATCCAGTCCCGGCAACCGGCTGATGTCAACCAGCCGGCTCGGTTTTTCGACATTGTACTGCATCAGATCGACCAGGTTCGTGCCCCCGGCGATAAACCGAGCGGCAGGTTCCGAACCCGCTTCGCGCACGGCCTCGGCGAGATCGCCAGGACGCGCGTAGGAAAACCGGTTCATCGTCCAGTCTCCTCCTGCACCTGACCACCCGCCACTTGCTCAATCGCATCGACAATGTTGGGGTAGGCTCCGCAGCGGCAGAGGTTGCCGCTCATCTGTTCCCGAATCTCTGCGACGCTGCGGGCATGACCCTCCCGCAACAGCCCCGCCGCGGAGCAGAGCTGACCGGGCGTGCAATAGCCGCACTGGAACGCGTCATGTTCGATGAAGGCTTCCTGCAACGGATGCAGCGTTCCGTCCGATCCGGCCAGGCCTTCAACCGTGGTGATCGTCGCCCCGTCCTTCATCACAACGAAGGTCAGGCACGAATTTACCCGCACCCCGTCCACCAGCACGGTGCAAGCGCCGCACTGACCATGGTCGCACCCCCTCTTGGTGCCGGTCAGATCCAGGTCCAGCCGCAACAGATCCAGCAAGGTGGTCCACGGGGCGACCGACAAAGTGCGCGTTACGCCGTTGATCGTCAGCCTAATGGACAGCGTCGTCGAAGCCGGCAAAGCCTGATCGGGCATCGGGAAGGTCCTCACGGAGGGCAATGCCCGTTGAACGACCCACGCACCTTTATGGTTCGCCGCGAACGCGAATAAGTGCCGTACGCTGTCATCGCGAGGCTACAAGCGAGGCAGCGGTTTGATCCGCTATGACGCTACCGCCAGATGCTCGACGTCCTGCCCCGTCTCGGTGACAATCATTTCCGCGACCATCCGGCGATGGCACATGTGATGGTCTCGCTCGAAACAGAGCAGGCACGTTTTTCTATCCCGCACCAGCCGCTTCGCCTGCGCCAGCTCCACTTGCGCCCGATCGGATGTCATGTGCTCCCGGAAGATCACTTCCATCCGTTCCGGATGCCCGGCCCGCACCGCATCGCGCCCAGGTTTCGGCGTGCCCAGCCCTTGCAGGTGCACATACCCGATCCCCGCCTCGTCCAGTGCCGCCGCCAGTTGCCGCTTCGAAAATCCTGGTTTCCGCGATTGCGGCACAGCGCGCACGTCGATCAGCAGGCTCACCCCAGATGCGCGCAATGTCGAAAGCACCGCATCGATGGTGCAGCCCTCGTACCCGATCGTCGCCAACCCGATTGTTGCCAGCTCCGGCATCAGCCGTGCGCCAGCCAGTCTTCGATCAGCCGGCGCGCGATGCTGTCCACCCGCGGCAGGGCGAACCCGTGCTGCTCGCAGTTGCGCATTTCCTCGCGGCTGAACCAACGCGCGTCCTTCAGTTCCTCTGGGTCGATGGTGATATTTTCCGACAGCCCCTCGGCATAGAAGCCCAGCATGATGTTGCCGGGGAACGGCCAGGGCTGGCTGGAATGATAGTTCACCTCGCCCACGACGATGCCGGCTTCCTCCAGCACTTCCCGCCGCACTGCCTCTTCCAGCGTCTCGCCCGGCTCGACGAAACCGGCGAGCGTCGAATACATCGTCGCCCGCGGAAACCGGGTCGAGTGACCCAGCAGCGCCCGGTCCCCACGATGCACCAGCATGATCACCGCCGGATCGGTGCGCGGGAAATGTTCGGTATTGCATACCGTGCACCGCATCCCATGGCCGGCGCTTTTCATTTCGCACACGTTGCCGCATACCCCGCAGAACTTGTGGCGTGCCCGCCAGTGCAACAGCCCCCGCGCATGCGCCAGAACAGACGCCTCCGGCCGCGGCACGCCCCAGCCCACGGATCGCAGATCGATGAACGCGCCCTTTGACTCGGGCAGCAGCGGTACCGGATCGTCAGCGGTGCTGATGTCCACGGCGAAGACAGCGCGGTCGTCCAGAATGCCGAGGAACGCCCACGCCCCGTCGGTTTGCATCAGCAGGGTGCGCGCGGTCTCGCCGGAAATATAGACCGCCTGGGGATCACCCTCGCCCGCGCTGTGCACCAGATTTTTTGTCCGCCACACCGGCACGAACAGGGTCTCGGGGTCGGCCAGCTTTTCGGCGATCCACGCGGGATCCTCCCTCCGTGCCGCAATGCGGTCGAGCGGGCTGGAGGAGTAAACGTTAGCGCGGCTGGCCAGGATAAGGGGCACGGCAGGGGTTCCGGCTGGTGAATGGTTGCAGGGAGTGGGGGCGGACCACGACCCCCACCGGACGACAGCTTATACCGGATCCCAACTGAATACGTCGCCCGAACGGTCGAGCGGCATGAATGCCGCTGCCATTGCCGGCATGCAGTGTTCGGCGATCGTCTCCGGCGTCCACCCGTCCTCGCGGTGCACGATCCGGATCGGCCGCGGCGAGCTGAACAGGATCATCTCGTTCATCCGGCAGCCGAATACCTGTCCGGTCACGTGCTTCGCCGCATCAGATGAAAGGTACACCGCCATCGGAGCATTCTTGTCCGGCGTCATCTGCTGGATCTTGGCCACCCGAGCCTGCTGTTCCGGCGTGGTCGCAGGAATCGAGCTGGTCATCCGGCTCCAGGCGAACGGCGCGATGCAGTTTGAACGCACATTGTAACGCTGCATGTCCAGCGCGATCGACTTCGACAGGGCAGTCATGCCCAGCTTGGCCGCCGAGTAGTTCGCCTGGCCGAAATTGCCGATCAGCCCGGATGTGCTGGTCATGTGCACGAAGCTACCGCTTTCCTGCTTGCGATAGTGCTCCGCGGCGGCGCGAGAGACGAAGAAGCTTCCGTTCAGATGCACGTTGATGACCGACAGCCAGTCGTCCTCGGTCATTTTATGGAAGATCACGTCGCGCAGGATGCCGGCGTTGTTCACCACGGCGTCGATCCGGCCGTAATGGTCCAGCGCGGCTTGTACGATCTTCTGTGCCGAACCCCAGGCGGCGACAGATTCGGTGCAGATTTCAGCGGCGCCGCCCTGCTGCTCGATCAGTTGCTTGGTCTGCTGTGCCGGACTGGCGGAGCCACCCTCGCCGCTGAGCGATGCGCCGATATCGGCGACGATGACCTTGGCGCCGGCGGCGGCCATCATCAGCGCGATTTCCCGCCCGATTCCGCCCCCAGCCCCGGTAACCACCGCGACCTTGCCGTCCATCATGCCCGACATCGTTGTCCTCCTGAATAAGATAGCGGCAAACTAGGCGGGTCGGCGCGCCTTGTGAACCCGCGAGGCTCGGTACAGGCTCGGATACGCCACCCGGTAACCGCGGAACCTTACGAAATCCACACTGGACGCAGGTGGTTCCATATGGTTCCCGAAGTCCGCTCCGGTGGGCGCTTCGCAGTGGGGCGGCTTCAGAGCCACCGCACTAGTTTCCTCGCATTGTGTGCGCTCTTGTGTTGTATAATTGGTGGATCATGCGCTCCGGAGTGGTCCGCGGCGCCGAAGGGACACAAAGTATGAATCTCCGCGCTCGGCATTGGCGCTACGGCCTGTTGATTGGAACCGCTTTCGTGGCCGGTGCTGCCGTCGGTCCTCATCTGGGCGGCCTGGGAAGCGCCTTCGCCCAGGACAGCAGCCACACCGACATGTACCAGATGTTGAAAGTGTTCGGCGACGTCATGCAGCGCGTTCGCGCCGAATACGTCGATCCGGTCGACGACAAGGAATTGGTGGAAAACGCTATCAACGGCGCGCTGACCGGCCTGGATCCGCACAGCTCCTACATGAACGCCAAGGCGTTCAAGGACATGCAGATCCAGACCAAGGGCGAATTCGGTGGCCTCGGCATCGAGGTCAGCGAAGACAAGGGCATCATCAAGGTCGTCTCCCCGATCGACGACACGCCCGCCGCGCGCGCCGGCATCAAGCCGGGTGACATCATTACCGCGCTGGACGGCAAGACCCTGATCGGTATGTCGCTGAACGACGCCGTGGACAAGATGCGCGGTCCGCCCAACTCCAAGATTGTCCTGACCATCAAGCGCCAGGACGTCGAAAAGCCAATGGATTTCTCGCTGACCCGTGAGAACATCAAGATCCAGGTGGTGAAGTCGCGAATGGAGCCGAACGACATCGGCTACATCCGGCTGTCGCAGTTTACAGAACAGGCCGACGCCGGGATTAAAGCGGCGGTCAAGGCCCTCAGGGCACAGAACGGCGGCAAGCTGCGCGGCCTCGTCCTCGATCTGCGCAACAACCCGGGCGGCCTGCTCGATCAGGCCGTCTCGGTCTCATCGGATTTCATCGATCAGGGCGAAATCGTCTCGACCAGGGCGCGTCACCCCGAGGACAGCCAGCGCTGGGACGCTAAGGGCGACGACGTCCTGAAGGGCGCGCCCCTCGTGGTGCTGATCAACGGCGGCTCCGCCTCAGCGTCCGAAATCGTCTCCGGTGCGCTGCAGGATCACCGGCGGGCGATCCTCCTCGGCACCGGCAGCTTCGGCAAAGGGTCGGTGCAGACCGTCATCCCGCTGCCCGGCAACGGTGCAATGCGGCTGACCACGGCGCGGTACTACACGCCTTCCGGCCGCTCGATCCAGGGGCTGGGCATCAACCCCGACGTGCAGGTCCGCGAAACCCGCGAAGAGCGTCCGACCTTCGGCGGCGAACACGAGTCCGACTACAACAGGGTGCTGACCAACCAGGGCGGCACCGGCTCGCAGGCGCTGCCGGCGCGCAACGACCTGCCGCCGATCGCCAAGCAGATCCCCGACAAGCCGCCCGAGGACTTCCCCAAGTTCGATCCGGCCAAGCCTGACGCCACCGACTTCCAGTTGCAGGAGGCGGTCGTCCTGGTGCAGGCCATGGCGGCGCAAAAGAGCGCGTCCGCCAACTAACCAAACACGTCCGTGGCGGCCGCTCTTCCCGGAATCCGACAAGTCAGCGACCTCGTGTCGGACTGGTTGTCGGGCTGGCGAGGGTTAGCCCGCTTCTGGGCCGGCTTGTTGGTGCTGTCGGCCGTGATCGGCGGCGTGTTGCAAATCCTCGGTCCGCCGCCGGTGCAGGTGACGGCCAAGGGGCCGGCCGGACAGCAATCGCCACTTGTCGCGCACCTCGATCCCAACTCGGTCCCGCATCCACCGGCCGCCCAATCTGCTGCGGCCAAGACCACGGCCGCCGCCAAACCCGTGGCGCCGCCGGTTCGGCCTGGCCGCAACATGCCGGGCCCGATCGCCGATCCTGACCCGGCGATGCTCGATCCTGTGGCCAGTGATCCGAAGCTCGTGCTGCCGCGAATCTCGATCGACGGCAGACCGCCCATGAGCGCCTATGCCGCCGGTTTCGACTCCTCCACCCTTCGCCCGCGCGTCGGCGTCCTCCTCGCCGGCATCGGCACGACCGAGGCCGACAGCATGGCGGCGATCAAGACGCTGCCGGGGGGCATCACCCTCGCCATCGCCCCTTACGTCACCGATATCAGCCGCCTGCTTGGTGTCGCCCGGTTGAACGAACACGAATACCTGCTGTCCTTGCCGATGGAGCCGCAAGGCTATCCGGTCAACGACCCCGACGACCGTGTCGCCCTGATGACGTCGCTTGCGCCGGCCGAAAATCTGGCGCGTCTGCATGCGATTCTGGGACGGATCACCGGTTACGCCGGGGTGACCGACGCGCTGGGTTCGATGCACGGGGAGCGACTCGCCGCGCTGCCCGATCAATTCGACGCCGTCCTGGAGGAGGTGGCGGCCCGGGGGCTGCTGTTCGTCGATGCACGCGCTGGTCAGCCTCGCCTGCCGCATGTTTGGAGCCGCTCTGCCGATATCGTGCTGGATGACGACCCGCTCAACGCCACATCGTTGGACCAGCGGCTGGATGCGCTGACGCATTTGGCCCTGGACAAGGGATCTGCGCTCGCCGTCGTCTCAGCACCGCGGCCGGTGACGGTCGAGCGCCTGGCGGCCTGGGCCAATACGCTGGCATCGAAGGGCCTGGCGCTGGCCCCGGTCAGCGCGCTGGTGCTGCCGCCGGCAAAACCGGAGCGGAAACAATGAGCGACCTGCCATATCGCCCGAACGTTGGCGCCGTGTTGTTCAACCGCGACGGACTGGTGTTCGTCGCCAGGCGCGCCGACATGCCGAACGCCGAAGGGCCGGCCGGCGGCTGGCAACTGCCCCAGGGTGGCATCGACGACAACGAGGACCCCAAGGTCGCGGTGTTTCGCGAACTTGAGGAAGAGATCGGCACCCGCAAGGCCGAGGTGCTTGGTGAGCACCCGGACTGGCTGACCTACGATCTGCCGCCCGGTTTGCTGGGCGTTGCCTGGCGCGGCCGCTACCGGGGCCAGCGCCAGCGCTGGTTCGCCTTGCGCTTCACCGGACAGGACAGCGACATCCGCCTCGACCTCGATCCGCATCCCGAATTCGACGCCTGGCGTTGGGTGCCGTTGTCCGACGTGCCCTCGCTCGCAGTGCCTTTCAAGCGGGCCATCTACGACGTGCTGGCCCGCTCTTTCGCTCGCTTCGCCAGGCCATAGTGTCGGATCGCGGTGAAGCGTGAGTCGCGAAGCGATCACGATTGCCGCGTGAAGCGGCCACTTCAGACAAAGTGCGACGTATCGCGCTCGTCTGATGCGCGGTACTAGCGCGAGCCTGATTCAGGCCGCATTGCGAAACGTCGGCGGCAGCCCGGCCTTCGGCACTTGCCCGTGCAGCGCCTCCGCCGGCAGCGCGGCATGCAGCACTTTGCGAGATTCCAGGAGCGCGGGAATTTCAATGCCGGTGGTGAACCCCATGCTTTCCAGCATGAACACGAGATCCTCGGTGACCACATTCCCCGATGCACCGGGCGCATACGGACACCCGCCCAGTCCCGCCAGGCAGGAGTCGAACGCGCGAATCCCGACCTCCAGCCCGGCGACCGCGTTGGCGATGCCCAGCCCGCAGGTATCGTGCAGATGCAACCCGTACAGCACCGGACCGATCGCTTCACGCGTGGCCGTTACAACCTCCTTAACCTGCGCCGGATGGGCGTAGCCGACTGTGTCGGCCAGCATAATCTCGTCGACGCCGGCGTCCGCCAGGCCCTTGCACAGCGCGACGGTCTTCGCCGTCGGC
>DASYBP010000207.1:0-11540 GCA_036500715.1 Rhodopila sp. | reverse complement strand
GCTGCCCGCCATGCTGGCCGTGTTCAAGGCCGAGGAATGGGACAATCAGGGACTTATGGTCATCGACTCGGCGATGATCTACTCCATCGTCGACGTGCTCCTGGGCGGCCGCCGCGGCACCGCCGCGATGCGCATCGAAGGTCGCCCCTACACCACGATCGAACGTACCCTGGTGGAGCGTCTGATCCAGGTCGTGCTGGCCGACCTATCCACCAGCTTCGACCCGCTGTGTCCCGTTACCTTCCGGTTCGAGCGGCTGGAGGTCAATCCGCGCTTCGCCACCATCAGTCGCCTGTCCAACGCCGCTATTCTGGCGCGGCTGCGCATCGACATGGAGGACCGCGGCGGCCGCGTCGAACTCCTGCTGCCATATGCCACCCTGGAGCCGGTTCGCGAACTGCTCTTGCAACAGTTCATGGGCGAAAAGTTCGGCCGCGACTCGATCTGGGAAACCCATCTCGCCGAACAGCTATGGGGCACCGACGTCGAATTGTCGGTCGTGCTCGATGAGCAGGTCATGCGTCTGTCTGACGTCATCAACCTCAAGCCGGGTCATCAGTTGATGCTGAACACGGCGCCGGGCGGCGCGGTGTCCGTCCGCTGCGGTCCCGTGGCGCTGTTTGAGGGCCGCATGGGGCAAAAAAACAACAATGTCGCAGTCAAGATTGAACGCGAGCTTATCCGGCCTCAGGCCACCGATCGTTTTTAGCTTGGATCAACCATTTATTAACGTTTGATCGGCACCATGGCGGCCATGGAATGGACCCTCGAAATCGTCTTGGTCATTCTCCTCGGCGCAACCTTGCTCCAGGCGATCCGGCTGGAGCGAGCCTTGGGTGTGCTGAAGCGGGACCGGGCCTCATTTGAATCGCTTGTGGTTGGCTTCGACGCCAGCACCCACCAGGCGGAAAACGGTATCGAGCAGCTGCGCGCCGTGGCCGAAGGCACCGGCCGGCAAATCGAATCCCAGCTTTCTAAGTCACTGTCCCTCAAAGAAGATCTGACCTTCCTGACGGAGCGCGGCAATCGCCTCGCGGACCGGCTCGACACACTTGTGCGTGCCGCAAGGCCGCTGGCGCCCGACCGCGACGTGCCAGTTCAGCGCCGGGACGCGCCGGCCCGGGAAACCCAGGCCCCTGTCGCGGCGGCGCGTGCGAAGCAGCCGGAGACGGCAATACCCTCGGGCGCCAGCCAGGTCGAGCGCGACCTGCTGCAGGCACTGCGGATGGCGCGCTGATGTGGACCGTCCGGCCCCCAAGGTTGCTGCCGGCGACGATCGCCACGCTGGCCGCCCTGCTAATGGTGAAATTCGCCGTCCTCGCCGAGGCCGTCGCGACCAACAGCGACAAGCCGCTCAGCGCAATGGTCAACGTGGCTAACGCCGCCAGCACCGAGCGTTCGCCGGACGCGCCTGCCGAACATGCGCCGCGTCCCAAACCAACTGCGGGCAACGCGCCAGCAGCCGCGGAGCGGAAGCCCGCCGCATCGCCACCCGCGCCCGAGGGGCCGCCGCCGGTCAGCGAAAGCGAGCGGGCGCTGCTGCAGGACCTTCGCCAGCGCCGCGCCCAACTGGACACCCGCGCCGAGACGGTGGCTTCGCACGAAGCGGTGATCGCGGCGGCGGAGCAGAAGATTTCGGCCCGGGTCGGCGAACTGCAGGCACTGCAGAAGAAACTGGAAGGCCTGGATGCGGCGCAGAAACAGAAAGAAGAGGCAGGCTGGCAGGGCCTGGTCAAAGTATATGAGGTCATGAAGCCCAAGGACGCCGCGACGATCTTCAACGATCTTCAGATGCCGGTGTTGCTGCAGGTGCTAGACCGTATGAAGGAGGCCAAGGCCGCGGCGGTCATGGCGGCAATGAATCCCGATAAGGCACGCGACGTGACGGCGGAGCTGGCGCAGATGCGAACCAGCAGGAGCGCCGCCCAGACGGCGCCGCCGGCGTCATCGCCCAATCCCAAAGGCGGCTGATTTACCTTGCAAGGGAGAGTTTCAGATGCCGATCGACAAGTCCATGAATGTGCTGATTGTGGACGACTACAAGACCATGCTGCGGATCATCCGCAATCTGCTCAAGCAGATCGAGTTCAACAATGTCGAGGAGGCGTCCGACGGCACCGAGGCCTTGACCAAGCTGCGCGGCGGCAATTTTGGGCTGGTGATCAGCGACTGGAACATGGCGCCAATGACCGGCCTGCAGCTCCTGCAGGAAGTGCGCGCGGACAACCGCCTGAAGGCAATGCCCTTCATCATGATCACCGCCGAAAGCAAGACGGAAAACGTCATCGCGGCCAAGGCGGCCGGCGTGTCGAACTACATCGTCAAACCGTTCAATGCCGAAACGCTGAAGGACAAGATCGGAAAAGTTCTCGGTCATGCTTGAGGCCGCGCGAGAGTCCGCTTATACCGGTATCGATGCGCTCAAGCATAGACTGGTGGCGGTCCGGCAGGAGTACGCGGGATCTGCTCCGGGAATGATTACGGAGGTAGTACGTGCGGTGCTGACAACAATAAGCGATGAGCTGACCGTGAAGGAAGCCACCCTTCTGCGCGAGGTCGAAGAGCTCGGACGCACCATCGCGACCGCCAAATCGGAAATCGCGGCGCTGCGGATCGACGATATCACCGACCACGACATTCCGTTTGCGACCGACGAACTGGATGCCATCGTCCAGCACACGGCACACGCGACCCACGCAATCCTCGAAAGCTGCGAGATGCTGGACGACGTGTCCACCTCGGTCACCGGCGAACCGGCGGCGAAGCTGCAGGCCGCGGTCACCCAGATCTACGAGGCCTGCAGCTTTCAGGACATCACCGGTCAGCGGATCACCAAGGTTGTTACGACGCTGAAAGCGATCGAACAAAAGGTCGCCCACATCATCGCCACCTTCGGGCCGGCCACCCAGGCGCAACGGCGCGCCGTCACCGCCCCCACCCAGGCGGATCTGCTGAACGGGCCGCAGCTTCCGGCGCATGCTATGGATCAGTCCGATATCGACAAGCTCCTGGCCAGCTTCGAGTGAGCGCCTCCAGGACATCGCGGGCGCTCGCCGCCGTCGCTGTCCTGGTTGCTCTGGTTGCGGCGCACGCCGCCGCTGCCGAAACGGCGCTCCCGGTGACGACAGTCCGGTCAAGTAACAGCGCCAACACCGGTCACATCGTGATCGATACCAACAGCAAAGCCGCGTATACCCTCGACCAGCAGGGCGACCACGTTGTCTTGCAACTGACCGGCACCGGGCCGCTGGGGGCCCCGCCGGCGTTGCCGCGGAACGTCATCGGCATTGTGACCGATGGGTTGACGCTCGATCTGGTTCTGCAACACGGTGCCCGCGTACGTCCCTGGCGGATGGACGGCCGCGTCGGGATCGACATTCTCGATGCAGCTCAACCGGCGCCAGCCAGCCGCCCGGCCAGGTCCGCACCGGAAGCGCACCCGCACCCACCGCTGTCGATGGCGTCATCGCCGGAGCTGGGCGGCCGGTCTGCCGCAACCGGTCCGAAGGTCGAACCCGCGACAGCAGCACCAGCCGCGCCGCTGCCGGTAGCGGCGCAGCCTCTGCCACCCCCTGTCCCGGCGCGAACGGCCGCGGTCCCCGCCGTTGGCGAAACAGTTCAGCAAATCCCGCCCGGACGGGATGTGCTGCCCGAAATCGAAGGCCCGATGGGTCTGCGGGCTCGGCGGACCCGGCTGCCGAAAGAGATCGACGGAACCGCGTTTCTCGTGCCGTTCGACAGCGCCGCCGGTGCCGCCGCGTTTCAGAACGCCGATGCCACCTATGTCGTTTTCGATGAACGCCGGCCGGTGGACATGGCGGCGCTCAAGGACGACCCGGTATTCGGCGCGGCGTCGGTCCGGCTGTTGCCCAACGGCACCTTGCTGCGGGTTCCGCGGCCTGCCGGGGTTTCGATCGCGCTGACACAGTTGCAGCAGGGATGGCGAATCGCCGCCTTGGCCAATACGCCCCGGCAGGAGCCGGTCGTCGTGGCGGCGGTTGACGGCCGCCTCAACCTGGCGGCGGAGCAATCCAGTGACGTTGTCACCATGGCCGATCCCGACACCGGGGCCACCTTGCTGGTGGGGACGCAGCACCGGCCTGGCCAGGGCGTGGCCCTGAGCCGGCGCACCGGGGAATTCATCTTGCGGCCAAGCTTGCAAGGGGTGGTGGTCGAACCGCTGTCGGACGTAGTCAGCCTCCGGCAGACCCCGACCGGGTTCAGTCTGTCGGGCGGTCCCGCCGGTCTCGCGCTGTCGCCGCCAAATCACACCACGCCACTGCTGATGGACGCCGCACATCTGACGCGGCTGCTGAATTTCTCGACCATGCCGACCGAGGCGCTGATGCGGCTTGCGGTCAAGCAGCTCGACGATGCTGCCGCCACGCCGCCGCTGGCTCGCGGACCCCGGCATCATGCCGCCGCCGAAACCCTGATGGCACTCGGTCTTTCCGCCGAGGCCGAGGGTTTGTTCCACATCGCCACGGACCAGGATCCGAAGGAGGCAGCCTCGCCAGTCACCGCCGCGGAGACCGCGATCGCCGCACTGATGGCGGGACGGCCCGAGGAGGCCAGCGCCCTGACCGATCCCAAGCTGGACGGCACGGACGAGATCGCGCTGTGGCGGGCGGTGCGGCAGGCGATGCTGGACGAGGGCTCCCCACGCGCGGCCGGCGTGTTCGCCGCGACGGCACCGCTCGTGTTTCAGTACCCGCCGCCGATCCGCGATCGCATTCTGCCGTTGATCGCCGAGACGATGATCCAGGGTGGCGAAATCGAACCGGCGGCGCGTCTGTTAAACCAGGTGATCGGAGAACCCAGGCTGGCCTACGCGCGCGCGCTGTTGACCCAGGCCCAGGGTGACGCCGCCCGTGCATTGACCCAGCTCGATACGATCGCCGGCGGCCATGACCAGTTCGACCGGGCGCGTGCGGCGATCCGAGCGACTGAGCTGCGGCTGTCGATGGGGGTGCTGGACAAGACCCAGGCGGCGGACGCGCTGGACAAGCTGCTGTACGCCTGGCGGGGCGACGGGCGGGAACTGGCGCTGCGCGAACGGGTGGCGGAGCTTCGTGGTCAGACCGGCGCCTGGCGCGTCGCGCTGTCCACGCTCCGCCAGGCGGAGACCGATTTTCCTGAACAGGCAGCGTCCATTCATGATCGGTTGAAAGATACCTTCGCGGCGATGGTCCGTGACCAGGGAAGCCAGGCGATCCCAGCCCTCGAGTATGTCGCGATGGTGGAGGAGAACGCCGATCTGCTGCGCGACACCGGGGATGATGAGGCGGTGGAACAGCCTTTGGCGGACCGGCTGCTGGCGCTCGATTTGCCCGGACGAGCCAGGCCGGTGCTGGAAAAACTCATGCACCAGGCGAAGTCGCCGATCGCGAAAGCGCGGTTGGGTGTCGGCCTTGCCACCCTGGAGTCGCGCGAAGGCGACGACGCCGGGGCGCTGTCCGTGCTGGAGGCTTCCCAGACCCAGGATCTGCCGCCCGAACTGATCGAGCAACGCTTGATCGCCCAGGCGGCGTCGGTCGCGCGGCTGGGTGACCCGGTTGCCGCGGCGTCGAAATTGGCACCAATACGAACCGCTCGCGCCGCCGAGGCACGTGCACAGATCCTGGAGACCACGGCCGACTGGGCAGCCGCGGAGCAGGCCTGGGCGGATTGCGCGAGCTTGGCCCTGCCGAACAGTGGCACCCTCGACGAGGCCCAGGCCCGCATCGTGTTGCGCCTTGCCACCGCGACCGCCCGCGCTGGCGACGACATGAAACTTGCGGGTTTGCGCGACCAATATAGCGCGCGCATCGATGCCGGGCCGCTGGGCGACATGTTCCGCCTGCTGACCGCGGAACCGATCCGCACACAAGCCGATATCGGACGCTCCCAGAAAGAGGTCAGCCTGGCGGCCTCCCTGCCAGCCGACCTGAAGGCCTTGCGGGCAACCGGCGCCTCGCGCTGATATTCCTGCGCGGGGGCTATGCCATGCACCCTCGTCGCGGCTTCGCGGCAGAAAGAGGCTTGCGCCCGGACCCCCTAATGATCATGTTCCGCCGCCTTGGCCCCAGGGGACAGTGGGCGCGATTTCGCGTGTACAGTCCAACAGGCCGTCTACTGGTAGGAAGGGGTACGCGATGAACGCACTCAGCCCGCTGGGGATGGTCTCGGAACTTCCGAGCAGCAACCAGATGCAGTCCGACGCTGAGCGGACCACGTTTGATGTACATGGGGCGGAAGTCCAGAAGGACTATTTCGTCGAGAAGGATGGCCAGAAGTTCGCCGGCATGCATTTGCTGGTCGATCTCTGGGGCGCCTCCAACCTGTGTGATCCAGATCATATCGACCGGTCGCTGCGCGAGGCAGCCGGGGCCGCCGGCGCGACCATTCTGCACGGCCATTTCCATCACTTCTCGCCGAACGGCGGGGTCAGCGGCGTGCTGGTGCTGGCGGAGAGCCACATATCGATCCACACGTGGCCGGAGCGGGATTTCGCCGCCATCGACATCTTCATGTGTGGCGCCTGCAATCCCTACCACAGCGTGCCAGCGCTGCGCTCGGCGTTCCAACCGCGAACAGTGAATCTAGACGAGCAGCGGCGCGGCCTGATCACCTAGATTTTGGATCGCCTAGTGTGGTGGTTCCGAAGTCCGCCATACTGTGGATCACCTCCGGAGCGGACTTCGGAACCATAAACCACACTAGAAAACAATGCCTTGCCAGTGTCCTGATCGATTCGAAAGTCCGTAAGCGGGTGATCCACAGTATGACGGACTTTCGAACCGGGACACTAGCCCTGTATCGACCGAACAAATCGGCCCGGGCTCAGGTTCGGACCGTTCGCGCCCGGAGTATGATCGATGACCACCGATTGTTGGCTCAACGAGACGCTCTACCTCGACTGGGGTCAGCGCTTCCGCGTCGTGCGCGAACTGGCGCGGGTGAAGAGCGAATTTCAGGATATCGCGATCTTCGAAAGTGCATCCCATGGCCGCGTGATGGTGCTGGACGGCGCGATCCAAATCACCGAGGCCGACGAATTCGTCTATCAGGAAATGCTGGCCCACGTTCCGCTGCTGGCGCACGGTGGCGCCCAGAACGTGCTGATCATCGGCGCTGGCGACGGCGGCGTCCTGCGCCGAGTACTCCAACACCGCAACGTGACGCGCGCCGTGATGGTGGAAATCGACGGCGAGGTCATCCGCCTATCCAAGGAACTCCTGCCGCAGATCGCCGCCGACGCCTGGACCGACAAGCGGGCCGAAGTGATCGTCGGCGACGGCATCGACTACGTGAACCGCGCTCCAGACGCCGCGTTCGACGTCATCATCGTCGACTCGACCGACCCGATCGGCGTGGGCGAGGCATTGTTCACCGACGATTTTTACCGCGATTGCGCCCGCATCCTTACAGCGCATGGACTGGTGGTGAACCAGTGCGGCGTTCCGTTCATGCAGGCCGATGAATTGCGCGACACCAGCCTGCGGCGGCGGAAATTCTTCAGCCATGTCACAGCGTATCTCGCCGCCGTGCCGACCTACGTCGGCGGCTTCATGGCCTTGGGATGGGCGGCGAAGGACGCCGCCCTCGCCGCGACCCCGCTGGAAACGATACGGGCGCGCGCCCAGCAGGCCGGGGTGCTGGGAACCACCGGTTACTGGACGCCGGAAATCCAGCGCGCGGCCTTCAACCTGCCGCCCTATATTGCTCGACACTTGCCAATGGATTGACCACGGCAGCCAGGGGGAGCCAGGTGGTTGGTTGTAGTATCGTGATTGGTTGCAGCCGTGACCAACGATGTCGCCCGCGACGGAAGTTGATAGACGCTCATGTGGAATAGGCCATCAAACGGCCGCGTTGACCTGGAACACTATCGGCCGATCACCATTGAGGAAGTCCGCATGCGCTTCGTCGTTGTCCCTTTTGTCGTGGCGGCGTTTCTCCTCGCCGCCGCCGCCATACCGGCGCATGCCCAGGTGGAAAGTCGCGAAGGCATCACGCTGCAGAACGAGATCTATCAGCTCCGCCAGGAGCTGCGATCGGTCGAGGACCAACAGTCCCGCGGCGGCGGGGTTCGGACACCCTCCAACGCGCCACCGCCACCGCCATCAGGCGGCAACGACCTGGTTGCCCAGTTGCTAACCCGCGTTGACGCACTGGAGGAACAGGTGCGCCAGCTACGCGGCCGGATCGACGAAACGCAGAACCAGCTTCAGCGCCAGAACGACGATTTGAACAAGCGGATCGACGACATGGCTTTCTCGATCAACCCGCAAGGCGGCCAGCCGGCTGGATTGCGTCCGCCGTCGGCGCCCTCGGCCCAAGGACAGGCACAAGGGCAGGCCCCGCCGCAGGCCCTAGCCCCAGCCCCGCCGTCGCCGCCGCCGCAACGGCCGCCTGGCCCGCATACGCCGGAGGTCGCGATGCAGGAGGGTAACGCTGCCCTCGCCCGGCACGACTATGCCGCCGCCGAGACAGCGGCGCACGAGGTTCTGGCCAACCGCACCTCAGCCCGGGCCTATGACGCGCAGTTCCTGCTCGCCCAGGCGCTGGCGGGGGAGCGGCAGTTTCCACAAGCGGCCGTCGCCTACGACGATGTCTACAACCGCTCCCGAACCGGCAGTCACGCCCAGGACGCCCGCCTTGGCCTGGCGGTTTCGCTAACCGCTATCAACGAAAAGAAGGCCGCCTGCGATGTGCTGAGCCGGATGGATAGCGAATTCCAGCACCTGCGTCCCGATATCACCGCCGGAATGGCCGCGACGTCGCAAAAGGCTGGCTGCCACTGACACCCGGCGATGCCGCCGAGGCTCTGACCACGGCTTTCGCCGCCGCGATGGACCGGCTCGGTCCATTCGAACCGAACCCCGCACTCGCCGTCGCCGTTTCGGGCGGCGCCGACAGCATGGCGCTGGCCCTCCTAGCGCACGCTTGGGCATGCCGCCATGGCGGATCGGTTCAGGCGCTGGTGGTTGATCACCGCTTGCGGGCCGCGTCCCACGACGAAGCGCGCGCCACCATCGACCGGCTGGCGCATCTTGGCATCGCGAGCCGGATCCTCGGCATCACGGATCTGCCACTCGGATCGGCGCTCGCCGAACGAGCCCGGATCATGCGCTACCAGGCACTGACCAACGCCTGTTCCGCAGTTGGCATCCTCCATTTGCTCCTCGGCCACCATGCCGCGGATCAGGTCGAGACCTTGGCGATGCGCGTCCTGCGCGGCAGCCAGACCCACGGCCTGGCCGGAATGCCCGCCCTGCGCGAAACGGCGGCCGTTCGCCTGCTGCGGCCATTGCTGGGGATCGAACCGATGTCACTGCGGCGCTTTCTGACAGCGCACCGCGTCGGCTGGATCGAGGACCCCTCGAACCAGGACCTGCACGCATTGCGACCCCGGTTGCGGCAAACCCTGGCGTCTGTGTCGCCGCATGAAACCGGCCTCACTGGCGCGCTGACCGCCGTCGGCCGGCGGCGCCAGCAGGACGAGCAGGACATCGCCGTCGAACTGGCGCGTTGCGCGACGATCCGGCCGGAGGGCTTTGCGCTGCTGTCGTCCGGGCGCATCACCGCCGGGGCCTTGAGCGCTCTGATCCAGGCCATCGCCGGTGCCGCCTATCCGGCGAGCCCACGCCGCGTCGCTGAACTGGCGGCGCGGCTTCGGCCAGCGACCGTGGCCGGCGTGCGCCTCCTGACGGCGGGCCGGTTCGGCGACGGAATGCTGATCGTGCGGGAGGAAGCCGCGATCGGACCCAAGGTTTCGGCACAGGACGGCGCGGTCTGGGACGGCCGCTATCGTCTGATCGCCCGCCACGGCGCCCCGGCCAGGGCCACGATCGCCCAGCTAGGCGCCGACGCCGAGCGGTTCAGGCGCCTTTCGGACCTTCCCTCGGTCGTGTTGCGGACGCTTCCCGCCGTCCGGATCGGCGACGTTCTGGCCTCGGTGCCGCATTTGGGGTATGTGGATCCGGACATTGAGGTAGCGGCAATGCTCCGGTTCGACCCGCGAAAGCCAGCCGCCGGCTCCGCTTTCGTTCCGGCGGCCTAGTGTCCGATCGTGGTGAAGCGTGAGCAACGAAGCGCTCACGATTGCCGCGTGAATCGGTCACCTCAAACAAAGTGCGACGCATCGCGCGTCTCTGATGCGCGATACTGTATCCGATCGGGGGGCTAAACCGACTTGTGGGTTGTTATTGACCCGGACTTGGTTAACGATCTTTGCGTGCGGGGATGTAGCGATTGATCCCGCACACTATGTTAAGGCTGTTTCGCCGGCTAGGTTATCGGCTAGGAGTGTCCGGCGCCCCCTATCGGACTGAGAACGTGAGCAAAGTCACATGAGCAATTTCGGCCGCAACCTCGCGCTCTGGGTGATCATCGCCCTGCTGCTCGTGGTGCTATTCAACCTGTTCCAGCCGGGGGTCAGCCATACCAACTCGACGCAGATTGCGTATTCGGATTTCATCACCGAGGTGAACGGCGGCCGGGTGCGTGACGTTGTGATCCAGGGACGGACCGTCTCCGGCCAGTTGAATGACGGGCGGACGTTCCAGACCTACACCCCGGAAGACCCAGCGCTGGTCAAGACCCTGACCGACAAGAACGTGCGGGTCATCGCCAAGCCGGAAGACAGCGACGTCAATCCGTTGCTGCACTACCTGCTGTCCTGGTTCCCGATGCTGCTGCTGATCGGCGTCTGGGTGTTTTTTATGCGCCAGATGCAGTCAGGCGGTGGCCGCGCCATGGGGTTTGGCAAGTCTCGCGCGCGGATGCTGACGGAAAAACAGGGCCGCGTGACGTTCGAGGATGTCGCCGGTATCGATGAGGCCAAGGGGGAACTACAGGAAATCGTTGAGTTCCTGAAAGATCCGCAGAAGTTCCAGCGGCTCGGCGGCAAGATCCCCAAGGGCGTGCTGCTCGTCGGACCGCCCGGCACCGGCAAGACCTTGCTGGCCCGCGCCATCGCGGGTGAGGCAAACGTGCCATTCTTCACTATCTCGGGTTCCGATTTCGTCGAAATGTTCGTCGGTGTCGGCGCCTCGCGGGTCCGCGACATGTTCGAACAGGGCAAGAAGAACGCGCCCTGCATCATCTTCATCGACGAAATCGACGCGGTGGGCCGCCACCGCGGCGCCGGACTGGGCGGCGGCAACGACGAGCGTGAGCAGACCCTCAACCAGATGCTGGTCGAGATGGATGGCTTCGAGTCGAATGAGGGCGTAATTTTGATCGCCGCCACCAACCGGCCCGACGTTCTGGACCCCGCGTTGTTGCGCCCCGGCCGCTTCGACCGCCAGGTCGTGGTGCCCAACCCCGACGTGAACGGCCGCGAGAAGATCCTGCGCGTGCACATGCGCAAGGTACCGCTCGCGTCCGACGTCGATCCGAAGGTGATCGCCCGCGGCACGCCAGGGTTCTCCGGCGCCGATCTGGCGAACCTGGTGAACGAGGGCGCCCTGCTTGCCGCCCGTCTCGGCAAGCGCGTCGTCGCCATGGCCGAGTTCGAGGCGGCCAAGGACAAGGTCATGATGGGCACCGAACGG
>DASYBP010000206.1:0-2995 GCA_036500715.1 Rhodopila sp. | reverse complement strand
CCCTCGGCACGCTCACGCATGCCTTTGAAACCGAGCCCGGGTTTTGCCGCGGATGTAGGCCCCGCTCCATCGTCGGCGACGCGTACGATGATGGCCCCAGTCTCCCCGGCGTGGACGACAATTTCAATCCGATGCGGGTGGCCGTGGCGGACGGCGTTGTTCAGCCCTTCCTGCACCAGGCGATAGGTCGCCTCCAGAGTGGGGTCGCACACGCCGTCCTCGTCGATCGAAACATCCAGCGCGTAGTCGATCCTGGGTTGCCGGGCGCGCCAGAAGGCGACCAGGTTGCTTAGCGCGGGGGCAAGGCCGCCTTCGACGGGGCTCGACGGACGCAGCCGGTGCAGCATGGCACGAACCTGGCGCTGCATATGACCGACAGCCTCGCGGATCGCGTGTACCCGCTCAGGCACCTCAGCGGTACGACCCGCCGCCACGGCCTGCTCGATCGATGCGGCATCAAGATTGACTGCGAACAGGAATGGGCCGACCTCGTCGTGCAGGTCGCGGGCGAGATCCGTTCGTTCCTCCTCCTGCAAGGCCAGCAGTTGCTCGTCTAGCCGGACGTTGCGCGCGTGCGCCGCATCCAGTTGCTCCGCCATCGTGTTGAAGCCCTGTGCGAGCCGGGCCAGTTCGGGTGGTCCGCTGTCTGCGATCCGTACCGCGAATTCCCCCGAACCCAGCGAGGCCAGCGCGGCGGAAAGTCGATCGAGGGGACGCAGGGCGCGTCCAACCACCAGGCTGACGAGCACGATATTCAAGCCGCAGGACAGGCCGACTGCCACCAGGTCGTCCTGAAGCTGCGTCCACACCTCCCCCACCTCGTTCTGTGGATCGGGCTCGATCGTAATGACGCGGTTGGGGGAGACATCCAGCTGCCGCGGGACGAGCGACGGGGCAAGCAAGGCGACGAACCATGGGGGCACGTCAGGCGCCAGCCTAGGCAGCGTGGAGGCGACGCGTAGCCCTGCTGCGGGATCGCGAAGGATGGCGCGGACATGGCGATCGCCGTCGAAGGCACGCACAAGCCGTTCGAGTTCGTCCTCGGGATTACGCGCACGTGGCAATCCATCGATCTCGTTGCGGAGTGTCTGGGCGCCGACGGCAAGTGCCGCCTGCATCTCCGTCCGCACCGATCGGACGGCATGCCACCCGGCGACCGCGCCCCCGACGCATAGGCTGACGAGCAGCACGAAGACGATGGACGCGATCAGTCGAAGGCGGAGCGACATGGCCGAAATAGTTCCCCCACATGCAGATGTTATCCGAAACCGAGCCTGTCGCGAAGATCGGGAACTTTTCCCTCCGATTTCGGGAATGCACGCCATGGGCGGAGCGCGCGCAGTAGGACGACACTCCGCGCAACGAATAGGCGATTTGGGGGATACCGATGGCAACGCGCTCGCGACGCACGAGACTGGTCGGGATGGCGGCTCTCGCGCTGGTCTGGCTGCCCGCGCGGGCACAACAAACGTCGTCCGACGTCGACCAAGGGTTGTCGGTCACCTTGCCGCCCGTCACCATCATCGGCGCCTCCCCGCTGCTTGGCTCCGGCGTCGATCGTGACACCGTCCCGGCCGAGACCAACGTGCTGAAGGGCAACGATCTCACGCGCGGGGGCACCCTTGTCGTGCCAGATGCCGTTCGCGCGCTGAACGAGCAGGTCGGCGGCGTCAACCTCGATTCGGCCTCGGGCAACCCTTATCAGCCGACGCTGTTCTATCACGGGTTCGAGGCGTCCGCGCTGCAAGGAACCCCGCAAGGACTTGCTGTCTACGTCAACGGCGTTCGCTTCAACTCGGCCTTTGGCGACACGGTCAATTTTGACCTGCTGCCTAATCTGGCGATCGACCAGATAAACCTCGTAGGCTCGAACCCGGCGTTCGGCCTGAACGCACTCGGTGGCGCGATCAACGTGCAACTCAAGAACGGCTTCACCTACCAAGGCGGCGAGCTCGACTTTCACGGCGGCTCATTCGGCACCTTCGGAGGCGATTTCCAATTCGGCAAGCAGAGCGGCAATACCGCGGTCTATGTCGCAGCGAGCGGGGTACACCAGGATGGCTGGCGCGACCTGCAATTCTCCGGCCTCGAGAATTTCTATGGCGATGTCGGCTGGCGCGGTAACACCGGCGAGCTGCATTTCAACGCTTTGCTGGCGAACTCGAGGCTGAACGGTCCGGGCACCTCGCCGGTGGAACTGCTGGCCGCCGACCCCGCCGCCCAGTTCACCGGCCCCAACGCAATCCACAACACCTTCATGCAGTTGAGCCTGTCAGGCAACGTGGCTATCAGCGATACGGTGTCGCTCCAGGCTGTCACCTACTACAACAATTTCCTGCAGCGCGTAGCCAACGGCAACGCGACAAACGACACGCCGTGCAACGACGGTTCGGGCCTGCTGTGCTCCGGTCCCGGCGTCTCCAGTACTAGCAGCGGCGGTGGGACGATCCCGGCCTTCCTCGGTCCGAACCCATTTTCCTATTCGCAGCTGGACAACCAAACGACGAATACCAACGGCTACGGTGCCTCGGTCCAGGTGACCGATACGCAGACCATGTTCGGCTTCAACAACCATCTGATCGCCGGCCTTAGCTTCGACGGTGCACAGACCGAGTTCACGGCCGCGTCCTATGTCGGCGGCATCACCCCCCTCACCCGCGTATTCATCGGCCCCGGCATCCTCATCGACGAGCCCGGCATCAACCAGCCGGTTCGAGTGGGGATCAGCGACGCGTATTATGGCGCGTTCTTCGCCGACACACTCAACCTGACCGACCGCCTGGCGCTGACCGCCTCAGGCCGGTTCAACGCCGCCGAGATCAACCTCGACGACCAGAACGGCGGCGACCTGACGGGCAATCACTACTACACGCACTTTAATCCGGCGGGCGGCGTGACCTACAAGGTGACGCCGTGGCTGACGGCCTACGCCGGCTACGCGGATGCGAACCGCGCCCCCACGCCCGCCGAACTATCCTGCGCCGGCCCCACCGAT
>DASYBP010000205.1:0-10160 GCA_036500715.1 Rhodopila sp. | reverse complement strand
GCGATGAAGTCGGTGCTGCGCTTGGTTCGGCTGGTGTGGACCAGCAACTGGCGTGTCAGGTGATTGAGCGATCCCATCATGGCTACCTTCTTCGCTTGGCCCGGCGCCGGCACCCGCAAATCCGCGCCGGACTTGGCCCATGCCCTGGCGAGATAAGGGTGCGTCAGCGCCTCGCTCTCGTCGCCATAAAGCAGAACGATGTCGCCAGCTTCGGCCTGCTGTTGACGCAACTGCAAACGCAAGCCGATCCGTTCGATCTCGCTGGCGGTCTGTCGTCCCTTCAACGTGTGCCGCGGCGTCGCCAACGGAACTTTTTTTCGCAACGCCTTGGACAATTGCGAGCGGCTGAACGCCTTCCTGGGTCTCGATCTCGGCGCGAAGTCGGGCGATGGTCCAATTGCGCCGATCCGCCACCGGTTGTTCGAGCAACGGTGTGGCCACCCGCAAGGCAGCTTCGCTTTTCACCGCCGCCGGACCGGGGGCGGGACGGGCCTTCAAGGCCTCGACACCAGCGCGTCCGAAATCACTCCGCCATAGCCGGCCCGTGTCTTCTCGCACCCCGAAGGCCTCCGCGATCTTCGCACTGGTAGATCCCGAGAGCGTCAGCAACAGCGGATCGATAGTTCAGCCGTTGGTCAAGCTATGGGAATCTGCTTAGTAGTGGTAGTAACCGCCGTGGCCGCCGAACAAGATGAACAGCACGACGATGACGACGAGCAATGTGAGGCCGCCGCCGTAGTGTGCGCCGCCGTAGTAGCCGGAGCGGTAGCCGTAATAGCCGCCCCCGCCAAACAGCAGGAAGAGAATCACGAGCAATAGTATCAGGCTCATCTGTGCTGCCTTTCTTCGCTTGACTGTCGTTACGTTGGGATCAAGCGCGGTGACGGCGTGTCGGTTCGATGGCATTGTGGCGGCAGGTCCATCGCGGCGGTAAACATCCCGGCATGGCGCTTCCTGTCTGGCATCCCGAGAGCCTGGCCGCCCGGCTGCCGTTGCTGCGGCGGCGGGCGGCTTTGACCCGCGCGGTTCGCGGGTTTTTTCTGGATCGTGGCTATCTCGAGGTTGAGACCCCGTATGCGGTGACCGCGCCGGGGGAGGAAGTTCATCTGCGGGCGTTCGAGACCGCTCTCGTCCGTCCGGATGGGACGGTCGAGCGGCTGTGGCTGCACACCAGCCCGGAATTCGCGATGAAGCGGCTGCTGGTCGCCGGTGCCGGCCCGATCTTTCAGTTCGCTCGGGTGTGGCGCAATGGCGAGGGCAGCGCGACGCATGCGGCCGAGTTCACCATGTTGGAATGGTATCGGCCTGGTGCGGGAATGGATGCGCTGATTGACGAAGTGTCCGACCTGTTGCGTGCGGTCCTGGCGCCGGTGGCGCGCTGCCGGGGGGTCGCCTCGGAGCTGTCCCGGTTCGAACGGCTGACGGTGGCGGAGGCGTTTTCCCGCTATGGTGGTGTCGATCTGCTGGCGATCGGGGAAGACGCGGGCAGACTGGCGGCGGCGGCCGGGGTTCGCCTGCGTGTCGGCGAGACGTGGGAGGATCTGTTCTTCCGGCTGCTGCTGGAGCGGATCGAACCGCGGCTTGGACGGCAGCATCCGACGTTTCTGACCCACTGGCCGGCGGCGCAGGCGGCATTGGCTCGACGGGACCCAGCGGACCCACGGGTGGGTGAGCGGTTCGAGCTGTTTGTCTGCGGGATCGAACTGGCGAACGCGTTTGTCGAGTTGACCGATCCGGCGGAGCAGCGGGCGCGGTTCGTCGCCGATCGCGACCGCCGGATGGCGATGACCGGGCCGGACTGGCCGATGGACGAGGATTTTCTGGCGGCGTTGGCACACGGGATGCCGGCGAGCGCGGGGATCGCGTTGGGGTTCGACAGGCTGGCGATGATCGCGTCGGGGGCGGATCGCATCGGTCAGGTCATGTGGTTGCCGCCGGTTGAGCTGCTTTGAGGCCGCGTCCAGGCGGTACGGAGGAACCGGCACATCGGGTCCGGTAGGTAGGGCCCGCTATGAAAGCGGCTTACGAAAGGCTATCCTGGTTCCCGAAGAGTTGCGACGGCAGTCCGCCGTTTCTTGTCGATAGCCAAATTTCATTTGCCCGCGCAAGCTGCCTATCCAAACTTCTGGACATGCAAGTCTCGACAAAGGTAGGATTTACAACCGTTTGAGGTGGATCAGACATGGCAGGTTCGGTCAACAAGGTGATTCTCGTCGGGAACCTCGGCAAGGATCCGGAAGTCCGCTCCACGCAGGACGGCAGCAAGATTGTCAACCTGACGCTGGCGACCAGTGAGACATGGAACGATCGCGCCTCCGGAGAGCGCAAGGAAAGGACCGAGTGGCACCGCGTGGTGATCTTCAACGACCGGATTGGAGACGTGGCGGAACGTTTCTTGAAAAAGGGTGCCAAAATCTATGTCGAGGGCTCGCTGCAGACCCGCAAATGGACCGACCAGCAGGGGCAGGAGCGCTATACGACCGAGGTGGTGATTGGTCGGTTCAACGGCCAACTCACGATGCTGGAAGGCCGAGGAGGCGGCGGCGAAGGCGGCTTCGCTGGCGCCGCTGAGGGAGGCGCCGTTGGCGGTGCCGGTGGTTATACCGCGCGGGACCGCGCGCCGGCCGCGGCTGCTGCCGGGCGGTCGGGCGGAGCACGGTCAGGTGGTCCGTCATGGGATGCGCCGAAGGGCGGCGATCTGGATGACGAAATCCCCTTCTGAGGATATCCCGCCGAGCGGTGCTCTGCGGCCTGGGAGGAGGTGACCGGCATCTAACGCTAAGCCGTGGCATAAACGATATGATTGCCGCTATTGCGGCATGGCGACAATAATACAGACGCTCGTGTCCGATCGCGATGAAGCGTGAGTCGCGATTTCCGCGTGAGTCGGCCACTTCGAACAAAGTGCGGCGTATCACGCTGAAGCGCGATACCAGGCGGTTGGGAGCCCGTCGCGGGCATGGATACCGAGAGGACCTTACGACGCTACCGCGATGCCGGTGTCTGGCCCGCCGAGGAGGCGCTGGCAGCGATGCTGGACAATCAGTTCAGTGCTTTCTCGGCGGTGCGTCTGGCAATTCCGTCGATTGCAGCCTCGGCCGCCGCGTCGGCGGAGCGGCTAGGGGTTCGCGGCCGGCTGATCTACTGCGGGGCGGGGGCGTCGGGCCGCCTTGCGGTTCAGGATGGCGTGGAACTGCATCCCACGTTTGGCTGGCCGACCGATCGTCTGGCGTTTCTTATCGCCGGTGGCGAGGCAGCGCTGCGGCGTTCGGTGGAGGGTGCCGAGGATGATGCGGACGCCGGTGCTCGTGAGGCGGCTGCGCTGCATCTTGCTCAGAACGATGTGCTGATGGCCGTCGCAGCCAGCGGCATCACGCGATACACGCGCGTCGTGCAGGAGACCGCGCGGGCGGCGGGCGCACTGACCGTCGCGATGGCCAACAACCCCGGCGCGCCCTTGCTGGAAGGGGCGGATCATCCGGTATTGCTGCGCACTGGACCGGAGTTCCTGGCCGGCTCCACGCGCATGACGGCTGGGACGGCGCAGAAGATTGCGCTCAATCTCTTTTCCACCCGTCTGATGACCGAACTGGGCCGCGTCTACCAGGGGCATATGGTCGATATGGTGCCCAGCAACGCCAAGCTTGTTGCCAGGGCCCGCGGTATGGTGGCGACGATTGCCGGGGTGCCGGCGGCGCGCGCCGCGTCGGCACTGAAAGCGGCCGGCGGCAGCGTGAAGGTGGCGGTGCTGATGCTGGATGGGCTCAACAGATCCGAGGCCGAGGCAAGATTGGCCGCCGCGGTCGGTCGGCTCGACCGGGCGAGGGGGTCGTGACGGGGTCTTGACGGGCCGGTGAGTCTGGTCAGCAGGGCGCGCCTGTGTCGGGACGCCGCCAACCGTAAACAAGGTGCTCTCTCGGGGGAAATCATGGACAAGCCGGTCTTGGATCGTATCCTCGGGTCGGGCCGGGAGGCAGAGGTGTTCGAATACGGGGCAGAGGTTGTGAAACTCTACCAACCTGCCGCGCCAAAACGATCTGCATTTCGCGAAGCTGCAATTCTGGCTTTGGTCGAATCCTTCGATTTGCCGGTGCCCCAGGTCGGCGGCGTCCAACAATTTGACGGTAGGTGGGGGGTTGTCATGACCCTTGCGCCTGGCACCCCGTTCGCGGATGCAATGCGCCGCCAGCCCGCTCTCGTCCCGACATATCTGAACAAAATGGCGCTGTTGCAGCAGCGTGTGCATGGCCAGCAGGCGATACAGTTTGCCAGTCTGAATGTCAGGCTCGCGGCCAATATCAGGCAGGCCGGGATTCTGTGCGAGAAGCAAAGAAGCGGTCTGCTGGGGCGGCTTGCCGGGATGCCGGATGGCGATCATCTTTGCCACGGTGATTTCCATCCGCTGAATATACTTGGGCCGCCTGGTCACGAGATCCTTGTGGATTGGCTGGATGCGACCCGAGGAGACCCCGCCGCGGATGTCTGCCGGTCATACGTGCTGATGGCGCCCGTGGTTCCGGCGATCGCTGCCGCCTACATCGATGCCTACGTCTCGATGAGTGATGTGAGTCGGGAGCGAATTGAGCAATGGCTGCCGTTCGTCGCCGCGGCGCGCCTGGCGGAGAACGCGCCGAATGAAGCAGACGCGCTGATAGCGATGGCAAGCCATTGATGAAGGTGAGGGCTTTCGACGGTCGGCGGGGCGCGAGGAGGGAACGCGAGTGGGACCTGACCGCAGGAGATGGCCAGGTCCCAGCGTTACAGGCAAGCGTGCCAGCATCGGGGGAGGATGCGGTCCGACGCCGCCCGTAAGAGGTTCGAGGTCAGGACTTCGTCGGTTCGGCGGTCTTGGCCGGAAAGCCAGTCTTGGCGTGGTGCGGGCTGGTGGCGGTGTTCATGCCGTGCACCTCAGACTTGGGCACCTCGGTCTTGGCGTCCGGCTTGGCGGTCGCCGTGGACGCCGTCTTGCCGCTGACCGGGGTGTTCGGCGCCGCCGTGGTAATGCCCGCCGGTTCGGCTGGCTTGCCGCGCGCGGCGGTCGGCTGGGCGAAGGCGCTGAGGGGCAGGATCGCCAGGGTCGAGGCGACGAGCAGGCTGGAGATGCGTGTCATGGTCTTTTCCTATGCGCCGGGAGGGGTCCCGGCTGAGGTGGATAACGCCATAGGATTGTGACGGCGCGGCGATCGCGTGACGGCGGAAACGTGGCAAACGATGCAGATTAGCATTAAATATCCGACAGCTTTGCAGGATCGCCGCCGAACTGAAACAGTAAGGAGGCAACCTGTTGGGGAAACGTCCATGCCACTGTCCGGGGTGAAGGTCCTCGACCTGACGCGTGTTCTGTCCGGTCCGTTCTGTACCGCGCTGCTGGGCGACCTGGGGGCCGACGTGATCAAGGTCGAAGCGCCCGAGGGCGATTCGGTGCGCGGCCAGGGCGCCGGCCGCGACGGGCTGTCTTGGTACTTCGCCCAATTCAACCGCAACAAGCGGTCGATCCGGCTGGATCTGCGCCAGCCGGCGGCGAAGGCGATCCTTGGCCGCCTGATCGAGCGGTGCGATGTTTTGGTGGAAAATTTCCGCCCTGGCGTGCTAGCGCGCATGGGCTTCGACGACAACCGCCTGAACGCGTTGCACCCTGGTCTGGTGACCTGCTCGATTAACGGGTTCGGCAGTACGGGGCCATACCGGGACCGGCCGGCATTCGATTTCATCGCCCAGGCGATGAGCGGGTTCATGAGCGTCAACGGCATGTTGGAAGGGCCGCCGTTGCGATCCGGCTTGCCGGTCAGCGACCTGGTGGCCGGACTCTACGCTGCGTTCAGTATTGCTGCGTGCGTGATGCGGCTCGCGCTACCGGGCGGGGGCAGCGCGCGGAGGTCAGCCTGACGAATGGCCTGGTTAGCTTCCTGAGCTTTATCGCCGCGCATTATTTCGCCACGGGCGCGGCCCCGGCGCGCGCCGGCAATGATCATCCGATTGCCGCGCCATACGGATTGTTTGCGACGCGCGACGGGCAGATCGCATTGGCGCCGGCGGGTGATGCGTTCTTCCATCGGCTGGCTGATGCGTTGCAGGAGCCCGGGCTGAAAACCGAACCGCTGTATGCGACTCAGTCCGCTCGGGTGGCCAATCGGGCGCAGATCAATGCGATCGTTGGCGGAAAGCTGGCGGCCAACACCACGGCTTACTGGGTGGAGACACTGAACCGCGCAGGTGTTCCGAGCGGACCGGTGAACAGTGTGGCGGCGGTGTTCGAGGATCCGCAGATCCTGGAGCAGGAGATGGTGCTCGATGTGGACCATCCGGGTTTTGGCATCGTTCGGATGCTGGGATTTCCGATCAAGCTGTCGGAGACGCCGTGCCGGGTGCGACGGACCGCGCCAGGGCTGGGTGAGCATTCCGACGACATCCTGGCAGAGCTGGGTTATGCGGCGGAGGAGCGCGAGGCGTGGCGGCGAGAGCGCGTCATCTGATGGGCAGGCCGGACTGGGGGTGGGGTGGTCACGATGAAGGCCTGCCCGATGGTTGACGGCGCCCTCCCGAACAGGTCTCAGTATGATGCGAAGTGCCCGGTGCCGAGCGATGGAGACGCGCGATGAGCGATCAATGGCGGTACCAGCTTCGGGTTTATCTGCCCGACGATCTGGCGGAGGTCGCGCGGCGTGATCGCAGCAACCGGGCGCTTCGGCCGCTGGCGGATATCTTGGAGGCGCATCAGGCGAGCATGCTGTGTCACCTCGAGGCCTTCGAGAACTACCTCGCCGAGGCGGAACAGGAGGGACGCCAAAACGACCCGCTCTACAAGTGGACAAGGGCGACTCTCGAGGACCCGGCCAAGCGTACGCAGCATGGCAGAACCTTCGAACTGCATGTTTCCGGCGACGCGGTCTATCCGAGGGAGGCGGCGGATGCGCTGGAAGGCGCTCTGCGGCCCCTGGTGGGTGGCGGTCTGGTGACGCGCGTGTCGAGACATGACACCAATCCGGCGGCCAATCTGCCGGTGCCGGCCGAATATAGGTGATAGCTTGAGCGAGCACGGTGGGGTCTTGCCCACCATGCCGCCGGGATTCAGTTCTTGGCTTTGTCGACCAGCGCGTTCTTGCTGATCCATGGCATCATCGCGCGCAGCTTCTCGCCGACCTGCTCGATCGGGTGTTCGGACAGGCGACGCCGCATCGCCTTGAAGCTGGACTGGTTGACCTTGTTCTCCAGCATCCAGTCGCGGGCGAAGCGGCCGGACTGGATATCGGCCAGGACGCGCTTCATCTCGGCCTTGGTGTCGGCATTGATGATGCGCGGGCCGGAGACGTACTCGCCGTATTCCGCGGTGTTGCTGATCGAGTAGTTCATGTTGGCGATGCCGCCCTCATAGATCAGATCGACGATCAGCTTCACTTCGTGCAGGCACTCGAAATAGGCCATTTCGGGTGCGTAGCCGGCTTCCACCAGCGTTTCGTAGCCACCCTTGATCAGTTCGATCAGACCGCCGCACAGCACGACCTGCTCGCCGAACAGATCGGTCTCGCATTCTTCCTTGAAGGTCGTCTCGATCACGCCGGCGCGGCCGCCGCCAATGGCCGAGGCATAGGACAGAGCGACCTCGTGTGCGTTGCCGGACGGGTTCTGTGCCACAGCCACCAGGCAGGGGACGCCTCCGCCGCGCTGGTATTCGCTGCGGACGGTGTGGCCGGGACCTTTCGGTGCGATCATGAACACATCGATGTCCGGGCGCGGGTCGAGCAGATTGAAGTGGACGTTCAGCCCGTGGGCGAACGCAAGGGCCGCGCCGGACTTCATGTTCGGGCCCAGTTTCTCGCGGTACAGGTCACCCTGGCCTTCATCCGGGGTCAGCACCATGACGACGTCCGCCCACCTGGCGGCGTCGGCGGGGTCCATGACCTTCAGTCCAGATCCTTCCGCCTTGCCGACCCCGGCGGATCCAGAGCGCAGCCCGATGGCGAGTTGCTTGACGCCGCTGTCCTTCAGGTTCAGCGCATGGGCGTGACCCTGGCTGCCGTAGCCGACGATGGCGACGTTCTTGCTTTTGATCAGGTTTACGTCGGCATCGCGATCATAGTAAACGCGCATGGTACTGCCTCCTCCAGTTTCGATTTCAGATCACTCTTGTGCCACGGGCGAGTGCGGCGATGCCGCTGCGGGAAACCTCGGCCAGACCAAGGTTACGCATCAATTCTATGAAGGCGTCGATTTTCTCGACCGCACCGGTTAGTTCGAATACAAAACTTCCGAGCGTGGTGTCCACGACACGGGCACGGAACGTGTCGGCGATCCGCATGGCTTCGACCCGTTGATCGCCGGTGCCGATGACCTTCACCAGCGCCAGTTCGCGGGCGACATGCGGGCCGTCCATCGTCAGGTCAGCGACGCGGTGCACGGGCACCAGGCGGTCGAGCTGGGCCTTGATCTGCTCAATGACCATCGATGTCCCGGAGGTAACGATGTTGATGCGGCTGCACAGTCCAGCGGCATCGACCGGCGCCACGGTGAGGCTGTCGATGTTGTAACCGCGGCCGGAAAACAGGCCGATGACGCGGGCTAGCACGCCGGATTCGTTGTCCACCAGGACCGATATGGTCGCGCTGCGTTGCGTCGGGTCAGTCGGGCTGGGCATCACCGGAACCGAATGCGGGGTCAGGAATCATCCGTCGAGGGCGTGGTCATGCCCCGCCGCGGCCGGAGAAGCAATATAGCCGGGATCAGACCAGCGCCATGCCCGCGTCGGTAACGCCGGCGCCGGAGACTTCATGCTCCGGACCCAGCAACATCTCGTTGTGCGCGGCGCCGCTGGGGATCATGGGGAAGCAGTTCTCCGCCTGATCGACGGCGATGTCGGCGATCACCGCCGTTGGGCAGTCCAGCATCGCGTTGATGACGCCGTCCAGTTCATCGACCGTCTTCGCCCGCATGCCGGTGGCATGAAATGCGTCGGCCAGCTTGACGAAATCGGGCAGCGCCGCGGAGTAGGTTTCCGAGTAACGGCTGCCGTGCAGCAGTTCCTGCCACTGGCGAACCATGCCCATGTACTGGTTGTTCAGGATGAACACCTTCACCGGCAGGCGATACTGGGCGAGGGTGCCCATCTCCTGGATATTCATCAAAATGGAGGCCTCGCCGGCGATATCCACGACGCAGGCGTCGGGGTGGGCGATCTGCACGCCCATGGCGGCCGGCAGGCCATAGCCCATCGTGCCTAATCCGCCCGAGGTCATCCAGCGGTTCGGCTTTTCGAAGTGGAAATGCTGGGCGGCCCACATCTGATGCTGCCCGACCTCCGTGGTGATGAAGACTTCCTTGTGGCGGGCCTGGGTGATCTCGAACAGGCGCTGGATGGCATACTGGGGCTTGATGATGCTGCCGCGCTGTTTGTCCTGGGCGAATTTCAGGCTGTCCTTGGCCCGCCACTCATCGATCTGGCGCCACCACGATGCCAGCGCGGCCCTGTCGGCCGGCTGGTCATCCGCCTGCCAGGCGGCGAGCAGGGCGTTAAGCCCCTTACCGGCGTCGGCGATGATTGGGACTTCGACCGGGACATTCTTGTTGATCGATGATCCGTCGATGTCGATGTGGATTTTCCGCGACCCCTGGCTGAACGCGTTCAGCCGTCCGGTCACCCGGTCATCGAAGCGGGCGCCGACCGCCAGCATCACGTCACACCCGTGCGTGGCGAGATTTGCCTCATAGGTGCCGTGCATGCCCAGCATGCCGAGGAACTGCGGGTCGCTGGCCGGGTAGCAACCAAGTCCCATCAACGTGTTGGTGAGCGGGAATCCCGTCAGTCGCGTCAGTTTGGTCAATGCCTGAGACGCTTCGGGCCCCGAATTGATGACCCCGCCGCCGGCATAGATCATCGGCCGTTTCGCCTGCTTCATCAGCGCGACCGCTTTGGCGATCTGACCCAGGTCGGGTTCCGTACGCGGCCGGTAGCTGGGGTGCTGGGCCGTCGGTTCGGTATACGGAGCGGGGTTGATGACAATGTCTTTTGGCAGGTCGATCACCACCGGGCCGGGCCGGCCGTTGCGGGCGACATAGAATGCCTCGTGCACCACTTTGGCCAGGTCCTCTGCTCGCTTGACCAAGTAGTTGTGCTTGGTCGCGGGCCGAGTGATGCCGGTGGTGTCGGCTTCCTGGAACGCGTCGTT
>DASYBP010000204.1:0-7677 GCA_036500715.1 Rhodopila sp. | reverse complement strand
GCAGATGTTTGCCAAGCTCAAGGCACTGCTGCGAAAGGCCAATGCCCGCAGCATCGAGGCGGTGACCGAAGCGATTGGAAAACTCCTCGACGAATACACCGTCGAGGAATGCGCCCGCTACCTGGCCAACTCCTACAGGTCAACTTAAAACGATCACGCTCTAAGACATCCAGTGCGGCGGCATCCAGGTCCAGCCGGCCGGTGTGCGCGACCACCAGCCGGGCATCCACAGGCTTCCGTGGCCGGCGGCCGGAACATACTGGCCCTTGGCCCATGCGTAGCCGGTGCCATTCCAGTCCCAATGACCCGGCTGCCACATCAGCGCCTCGGACGTGACCGGCGGCTTCGGGATCGTTTCCGACAGCAGCGGCGGAACCGGGGGGTAAGGATTGGTGTCGGGCACCGGCTTCTCGCTACAACCGGCGATCAGGCTGACCGCCAGCACCGCGGTCAGTGGCAGAAACGATTTCATGGTTCGGTGGTCTCCGGCATAGGAGGACCTATTCGGGAACAAGGATGGATACGACAGCCTGGGCGGCAATGCCCTCGCCCCGGCCGGTGAAGCCTAATTTTTCGGTCGTCGTTGCCTTCACGGAAACCCGCCCCGGATCGACTTCCAGCAGCGCGGCGAGGCGGGCTATCATTGCCGGTGCATGGGGGGTGATCCGGGGGCGTTCGCAGATCAAGGTGACATCGGCATTGGCCAGCCGGCCGCCGCGTATCGCGATCCGCTCCGCCGCGTGGGCCAGGAAACCAGCGCTGTCGGCATCTCTCCACGTGGCGTCGCCTGGAGGGAAATGCCGACCAATATCACCCTCAGCCAGCGCACCGTAGATCGCGTCACAGAGCGCATGGATGCCGACATCGGCGTCCGAGTGACCTGCCAGGCCCTGGTCATGCGGCACCGCCACCCCGCACAGCCACAATGGCCGCCCGGACTCGAAGACGTGGACATCGAAGCCGGTGCCGACGCGGGTAATTGACGGAACGGCCATGATACGCTCCAGCCGGAGCAGATCGTCCGGATAGGTCAGTTTGATGTTGTCGTCCGACCCTGGCACGACCGCCACGGTTTCCCCGGCGGCCTCCAGCAGCGATGCGTCGTCGGTCGCGCCGATCAGGCCCGCCTTGTGGGCGGCGAGAATCGTTCTGAACCGAAATGCTTGGGGTGTCTGGGCGCGGAACAGACCGGCCCGTGGCACGGTTTCGGTGATCACCCCGCGGACGACCCGCTTCAGCGTGTCCGCGACCGGCGCCGCCGGAATCGCGCCGGGCGATTCGCGCAGCGCGGCCAGCAGGGCTGGGATCGTGCCCGCGGGTATCACCGGGCGGGCCGCGTCGTGGATCAGCACGACGTCGGGTTGATGCGGCACCAGGGCCTCGAGGCCGGCGCGGACACTGTCCTGGCGGGTTGCACCGCCGGGAACGGCGGGCAAACACCCTGCGACACCCCGCAGCGCGACCGCGATCGGTTCGGTGTCGCCGACCGGTTGCAACAGGGAGATGTGCGCTGCCAGGGCCTCCGCGGCGTGACGGATGACCGGCTTGCCGGCGATGGTCAGGAACTGCTTCGGTGCCTCGGCGCCGAAACGGGAGCCGGAACCGGCGGCGACAAGGACGGCGGCGGTGCGCATGGGGCGCAGAGATGCCGTCGGGTGTCCATTCCGTCAATGATGTGATTTCAGCTCGCCTCGTTGCGCACGCGACGCAGCCGCAGTCGGCGCATTTCGACTAGTTGCCACAGCAGCAGGATCGGCACTCCGACAGCGATATCGCGGGCCCGGCGGACCAGTGAGACACCCAGAGACAGCTCCGGCGGCACGCCGAAAATCGCGCCAAGCCCGGCATAGCCGGCCTCCTGAACGCCGGCGTTCACCGGCACCAGGAAGGCGGCGGCTGCCGCCGCGCTGAGCAGAGCCTCGATCGCCAGCGCGTCATCGAAGTCGATCGGTACGCCCACCGCGCGATAGGCGATCCATCCCGCTACCCCGGTGCCAAGCCAGCCGATCAGATGCATCAGGAAGCCAAGCGCCAGCTTGGCTGCGTGGCCGTAGATCAGTCCGAGTTCCGCTTGCAGCACCTCGACGCGCTCCTCGGCATCGGCAAACCACCGTCCAGCGATCCGGCGGCCCATGCGGGCGAACAGAGGCGCGGCGCCCTTCTGCGCCCAGACGAAGCCGAAACAGGCGAGCACCGCGACGCCGATCCCGACCTCGACCGGCACCGCGAGCCCGGATCGCGGCGCGCGCGCAAGCAAGCCGCCAAGCCCGATGCCGGCGAAGGCGATCTGCGCCAGGAACTCCGCTGTCACGTCCACGACGGTCGAGGCGGTGGCGGTGTGCCATTCGACGCCGTGCAGCGTCACCGCCCGGGCGCCGAACACGAAGCCGCCGACCTGCGAGAAGGGTAGGCAGTTGGCCGAGGCATCGCGCACCATGCGGCCCCAGATCAATACCCAGGGCCGGCGCGTGGTTCGGGCCGGCGTGATCACGTCCCATGCCAGGCCGAGGACGGCGAACAGGATGATCTGCCAGCCCACGATCACCCCGAACTTCGGCCAGCCGATCCGGCTTACCGACGTGACGATGTTGCCGAACCCGTAGAAGGAGACCAGCAGCAGCGCGACGAGCAGACCGAGCAGCGCGAGGACGTAGGACACGCGTTTCATGACGGACGGCTTCTGCCCGCGCCACGCTTCCGGGGCAAGCGGGGCCTGTTTCCCCCGCCAGGGGCTTCGTCTATGCAAGCGCACGAACAACGCCGAAGGTGTCAATGAGCCCCCTTGGGAATACCCTGGGAACCACCCTTGTGACGGGTGCTACCGGATTCGTCGGGTCCGCGGTCGCGCGGGCCCTGGCATTGCGTGGCCACCCACTGCGCGTGCTGGCAAGACCGCCCAGCGACCGGCGCAACCTGGCGGGCCTGGAGGCGGAGGTGGTAACCGGTGACCTGACCGACCCCCCTTCGTTGCGCCGGGCCGCCGCTGGCTGCAGGTTCGTGTTTCATATCGCCGCCGATTACCGCCTCTGGGTGCCGGATCCGGACGCGATGCTGCGGGCGAACGTTGATGGCGCGCTGGCGATGCTGCGCGCGGCGGCTGAGGCCGGTGCCGAACGCATCGTGCACTGTAGTTCGGTCGCCGCACTCGGCCAGATCGGCGACGGCTCGCCGGCCGACGAGGCAACGCCAGCCGACGAGGCGGACTTTGTCGGCATTTACAAGCGGTCCAAATACCTCGCCGAGAGAGCGGTTCTGGATTTGGCGCGGCGACAGTCGCTGCCGGTGGTGGTGGTCAATCCGTCCTCGCCGGTCGGGCCGCGCGACATCAAGCCAACGCCCACCGGAAAAATGATCCTGGACGCTGCCTCCGGACGCCTGCCCGCCTACATCGACACGGGCCTGAACATCGTCCACGTCGATGATGTCGCCGAGGGCCATGTGCTGGCGCTGGAGCGGGGACGGGTGGGTCAGCGGTACATCCTGGGCGGCGAGAACATGCTGCTAAAGGACATTCTGGGCCTGGTGGCAGAACTGGCGCATCGCCGGCCGCCGTTGCTTCGGTTGCCGGAAGCGGTGGTCTGGCCGGCGGCTTTCGCGATGGAGAAGCTGGCGCGGGTAACCGGCATGGCGCCGATGGTGACTCGCGATCACCTGAAGATGGCGCGCAAAAAGATGTTCTTTTCCTCGGCCAAGGCGGAAGCGGAACTGGGCTACGCCCCGCGGCCGGCGCGTCTGGCGGTGGAAGACGCGATTGGCTGGTTCCGGGCGAACGGCATGCTGTCGCAATGACCATCGCGGCGGTCGCGGTGGTAATGATCTGGCTGTATCTGCTGTTCGCGCGCGGTGCGTTCTGGCAGGCCGGCCCGGTGCTGCCCACGGCGCATCCGGCCCAGACGCCGCCCGTCGCCGCCATCGTTCCGGCGCGCGATGAGGCGCCCATCATCGATGCCAGCCTGCGGTCCTTGCTGGCCCAGGACTACGCTGGACCCTTCAAGGTCATTCTGATCGACGACAACAGCACCGACGGGACCGGCGGCATCGCCCGCGCGATCGGCGATTCGCGTCTGACAGTGATCACCGGAGCGCCGCCGCCGGCGGGATGGAGCGGTAAGCTGTGGGCCGTAGCTCAGGGCATTGCTGAAGCCGACGATGCCGAACTGCTGCTGCTGACGGACGCCGATATCGTTCACCAGGCGGCACATGTGTCGTCGCTGGTGGCCGTGATCGAGCGGCACGATCTTGATCTGGTTTCCGAAATGGTGAAACTTGCCTGCGAGAGCTGGGCGGAGCGGGCGCTGGTGCCAGCGTTCGTTTTTTTCTTTCAGTTGCTCTACCCGTTCAACTGGGTCAACGACGGGCTCAAGACCACGGCGGCGGCGGCTGGCGGGACCATCCTGATCCGACGCCGGGCGTTACGACGAATCGGCGGCATCGAACGTCTGAGGGGGGCATTGATCGACGATGTCGCGCTGGCGGCGGCCGTGAAGCAGGGTGGCCGAATCTGGCTGGGTCACGCGGAGGCGGCGCGCTCGGTGCGGCCATATCCGTCGGTGGCTGACATCTGGCACATGATCGCCCGGACGGCGTTCGTTCAGTTGCGCTATTCGCTGCCGCTGCTGGTGCTGACAACCGTCGGCATGGCGGTGGTCTGGCTGATGCCGCCGGCGCTGGCGCTGTTCGGACAGGGCACCGTGTTCTGGTGCGGCATTGCCGCCTGGTTGATGCTTTCGGCGGCCTATCTGCCGACGCTCAGCCGGTTCCGCCGCTCCGCGCTCTGGGCGCCATTCTTGCCGCTGGTCGCCGCGTTCTACATGGCCGCGACAATCGGGTCGGCAGCCAACTATTATCTGGGCCGCGGCGTCGCCTGGAAGGGACGCGCGTATCAGGATAGTGCCGGATGATGCCACCGGAGCACCCGGCGATCACGAACATCGAGACCTGGTCCGGCAAAGGGCCAGGGGACGAAAATTTCCCCGTCGGTTCTATCCTGATCGCCCGCCAGTATCGGCAGCCGATGCACCGCTACTACGCGTTCGCCCGCAACGCCGATGACATCGCCGACTCGTCCGCGCTGTCGGTGCAGGACAAGCTGGACCGCCTGGGCATCATGGAGGATGTCCTGCTGGGGCGCCGGCCCGGTGGATCACCGAGTGCGACGGCACTGCGCGACAGCCTGGCGCGGACGGGTGTGACCGCACAGCATGCCACCGACCTGTTGCTGGCGTTCCGTCAGGATGCGGTCAAGTCGCGATACGCCACAATCGATGAGTTGAATAAATACTGCAACTATTCGGCCGCGCCGGTGGGGCGTTACGTGCTGGATCTGCATGGCGAAGATCACGAGTGCTATCCGCCTTCAGATGCGCTGTGCACATCGCTGCAAATACTGAATCACATCCAGGACTGCGCTAAGGATCTCGCGGCGCTGGATCGCTGTTATCTGCCGCAGGCGTTGTTGGATCAGTTCGGCGCGACGGTGGACGATCTGCGGCGGCCCGCCGCGACGCCCGCGCTTCGCCGGGTATTCAACAATCTGCTCGGCCGGATTGAGCGGATGAACCGGGCCGCATCGCAACTGCCGGAAGTCGTGAAGAACCCGCGTCTACGTTTGGAGACAGCCGTCATCCATGGCCTGTCGAAACGACTGGCGCGTCGGCTGGTGCATGATGATCCGATCGCCAGTCGGGTAAAGCTGCGCAAAAGCGATGCTGTCTTCAGTGTCGTGAAATCATTGTTCCACCTGATATGACCTCGGGGTCCACGCCGCTCGGCGCCGCCCAGGCTGATCTGGACGCGGTCGAGGCGATCGTGCGTTCGGCGGGCACATCGTTCTATCACGGCATGCGCGTGCTGCCGCCGGATCGCCGCCACGCGATGTATGCGATTTACGCGTTCTGCCGGATCGTCGACGATATTGCCGACGACTGCGGTACGATTGAAACAAAACGTCTTGGCCTGGCAGGGTGGCGCGACAAGATCATGGCCTTGTACGAGGGGCGGACCGAAAGTCCGGTCACTCGGGTGCTGGCCGCCGCGATACCAAAATACAAGCTGCTGGCTGAGGATTTTATTGCCGTTATCGATGGCATGCAGACCGATGCGGAAACCGTTGTTGTCGCGCCGGACATGGCGACACTGGATCTTTATTGCGATCGCGTTGCTTCAGCGGTCGGGCGGCTTTCTGTCCGGGCATTCGGCGACGCGTCGCCGGCGGCCGATCGCGTGGCGCACGCGCTGGGACGAGCGTTGCAGTTAACAAACATCTTGCGGGATATTCGGGAGGATGCGGATCGGGGGCGGATTTATCTGCCACTTGAATATCTTCGGGACGCCGGCGTGCCCGCGAATCCGGCGGCAATTCTGACCGCCCCCGGACTGCCGATCGTCTGTGACCGGCTGGCCGCGCTGGCCCATCGCTACTTCCAACAGGCCTGGACCGCGATGGACCGATGCGATCAAACCGCAATGAAGCCGGCCCGGCTGATGGGCGCGACCTACGACTCGATGCTGTCGGCACTTGAACGACGGGGCTGGAAACGACTGGATGAACCCGTCAGTCTGCCGCAATGGAAAAAATTATGGTTGGCTTGTCGGTATGGGTTGTTTTAATGACGTCACAGCATCCGCGGGCCTAAAATGACTTGCTTTTACGACGGGGCACGTTGCATAATGTTGTCAGTCGATTAGGGCGTGACTTTCGCCCCGACTGTTAACCTGTTCGCGCCCCCCAAACCCTCCCGGAGCATACGCTCGTGATTACCTCGTTGAAGCGCCTGATCGCCATGCTGGCGTTTGTTCTGCCAGTTGCTGCCCTGGTTACGTCGCCAGTCATGGCCGCGGGCCACACCAAGGCGAGATCGCACCACGCCTCGGTCCACAAGGCCAGCTCGCACAAGATGCACAGCAAGAAGACGACTGCCCCGACCGCCAGTTGATGGCTGTTTTGCGCGCCTCTCTCGTTCGCGCGGGGGAGGGTCGCCGCTAGAGCCTTTGCACCCTGAGTGGAAACGCTCTTTGCCTAATTCGCGAGCAACTTCATTAGCCTGAGGTCGCTTCACGATTCGAGCCAGGCTGATATTGCTCTATTTTGCGTTTGCCTCGAGCAACGTCCTGAGACCAGCCAGTATTCGGGCCGGCGTCGGGGGGCAGCCACTGATCGTCAGGTCCACCGGGACAGCGAGGCCGGTTCCGCCCAGGACCGCATAACTCCCCTTGAAGACGCCGCCGTCCACCGCGCAATCTCCGACAGCAACGACCCATTTCGGTTCCGGCGTGGCGTCCCAGGCTTGTTCCAGTGCGATGCGCAAATTGCGGGTCAACGGGCCGGTCACCAGCAGGACGTCGGCGTGACGCGGGCTTTCGACGAATCGAAGGCCGAACCGCGCGAGATCGTACGGAATGTTGTTCATTGCTCGCAGTTCGAGCTCGCAGCCGTTGCAACTTCCCGTGTTGACGTGGCGAATTGCCAGGCTGCGTCCGAGGCGGGATTGTGCCGCGGACTCGAGTCGAGCACGAAGCGACCCGGTGGTTTCAGGATCAACCGGTTCGACCGGTTCAGGCCGGGGTGCTGGGATCCTCATAAGTCCGGTCCGGATGCGGGCAGGGCCAACGAGGCGCGTATCAAGTTGATGTCCTCGGCGGCGGAGTGGCTGAGGACATGTTCGGCGAGCGGCCAGA
>DASYBP010000203.1:0-6574 GCA_036500715.1 Rhodopila sp. | reverse complement strand
GACGCGATCGTCATGCTGGAGAACATTTTTCGGCATATTGAAGACGGTATGAAGCCGGTCGAGGCGGCATTGATCGGCGCCGGAGAAATCGGCTTCACAATCGTTTCGATCAGTCTTTCATTGATCGCGGTATTCATCCCGTTGCTGCTGATGGGCGGCATCGTCGGCCGATTGCTCCGCGAATTCGCCATCTGCGTGTCGATCACGATCGTGGTCTCAGCGGTGGTGTCGCTGACGCTGACGCCGATGATGTGCTCGCGGTTTCTCACGCCGGAGGCGCCCAGGCACGGACGAATCTACAACGCAGTGGAGCGGATGTTCGATGCGATGCTCCGGTTCTATGAGCGGACGCTGGACGTTGCGCTACGCTTCCGGTTCACCACGCTGATGGTATTCGTCGCGACGGTGACGTTGACCGGCATGTTATATGCATTCGTTCCGAAAGGCTTCTTTCCAACGCAGGACACCGGCATCATCATTGGCATCACCGACACGGCACAGGATTCGTCGTTCGATCAGATGTCGGTTCTGCAGCGCGCGGCCAACAACGTGGTCATGGACAACCCCAATGTCGCCTCGGTGGTTTCCGCCATTGGCGCCGGCTCCGGAGGGCAGACAGCAAACAACGGGCGCATGTACATCACGCTGAAGCCTTGGACAGATCGGTCCGCCACTGCGATGCAGGTGATCGCGCAGATCGACGATAAGATGCAGGCGGTCAGCGGCATCAGACTGTATATGCAGCCCGCGCAGGATGTCAGCGTCGGCGCTCGGCTGAGCCGCACGCTCTATCAATACACGCTGCAGGACGCCAGCCAGGACGAGCTCAACAAGTGGGCGCCGAAGATCCTGGCGAAAATGAAACAGATTCCGCTGCTGGCCGATGTCACCACCGACCAGGAGAATTCGGGCACCACGGAAACACTGACCTATGACCGCGACCAGGCGTCTAGGTTCGGGGTGCTGCCGGCGACGCTCGATGCCGTGCTGTATGACGCGTTCGGCCAGCGCGAGGTGGCGCAGTACTTCACCGGCAACAAGGCTTATTTCGTGGTGCTCGAGGCGCTGCCGAACGAATATGGCGCGCTTTCGACGATGGACAAACTGTATGTGCAATCGTCAACCGGCGCCAGCGTGCCGCTGTCGACGCTGCTGCACAAGACGACGATCCCGGTGCAGCCGCTGGCGATCAACCATCAGAGTCAGTTTCCGTCGGTGACGATTTCCTTCAACCTGAACGGCAATGCCTCACTGGGCGATGCGGTCACCGAAGCCCAGAAGATGCAGGCTTCGATGGGCGTGCCGCCGTCGGTGCAGGGCAACTTCCAGGGCACCGCGCAGGCGTTCCAGTCATCGTTGAGTACGGAGCCATACCTGATCGCGGCGGCTCTGGTGACGGTCTATATCATTCTGGGCATTCTGTACGAGAGTTACATTCTGCCGCTGACAATCCTGTCCACGCTGCCATCGGCCGGTGTGGGTGCGCTGCTGATGCTGATGCTGTTTCACTACCAGCTCACGGTCATCGCGCTGATCGGGATCATTCTGCTGATCGGGATCGTCAAGAAGAACGGGATCATGATGGTCGATTTCGCCATCAGCGCCGAGCGGCACGAGGGGATGACACCGTATCAGGCGATTCGTCAGGCCTGTCTGATGCGGTTCCGGCCGATCCTGATGACCACCATGGCGGCGCTATTGAGCGGGTTGCCGCTGATGCTGGAAAGCGGGGCCGGATCGGAACTGCGCAAGCCGCTGGGCGTCTCGATGGTCGGCGGCCTGCTGCTGAGCCAGGTGCTGACGTTGTACACGACCCCGGTGATCTATCTTTACCTCGACCGGTTGCAGCGCTGGCTGGTGCCCCAGCGCCGGACGGCTGTGCCTCGGCTGGCGGAAAAGATGGGGGCGATGGCGGGCGAGTGAGGTCCAACAGGGCGCTTGCACAGGCCCGACCGGCGCGACGTTGCGTTTGCCCAGCCGCGCGCGAAAAAAATGTCGCGATGATCGAAAACTCTTGACCGCGGCATAACAATTCCGCTATCGATACCGCTATTCCAGCTCAATCAGGAGGTCCGAATGCAGCGGACGCGAGCCCTTGCCGGGGGGCCAGCGCTGCGTCCGTCGACCTCCGCCGTTTCGTGGATTTGCGCCAATGGCGATCGACCAACGGGACGACCAAGGGGGCGACCAAGCGGGGCGCCAGTTCCGCCTCCTCACCATCCATTGCGTTCTATGGTCGTTGGCGATGTCACTGGCGAATGGCTTCGTCGGCGCTTATCTACTGGACCTCGGCAACAGTCTGGCGACGACGATCCTGGTTTACGCCCTGGTGCTGGCGGCACGGCTTTGTATGCGCGCGATCATGCTGCCCGTCGTTCGCCGGCTGGGCATGCGCGCGGCCATGCTGGCCGGGACGATAATCGCAGCATTCCAGTTCCTGCCACTGATTAATGCGGAGAAGCTGTTCTGGCTGGGCGCCTGGATCCTGATCCTGTCGACAGGGGAGTGTATCTACTGGCCGATATACCACGCGGCCAATGCGGTGTATGGCGGCGGCGGGCGCCGTGGCCGGCAGATCGCATCGCGCCAGATGGTGCGCACGGCGATCGCGGTGATCGGGCCGGTAGCGGGCGGCATTCTGCTGACGCGGCTGGGACCTGGCGCGGAGTTCGGTCTCGCGACGCTGGTCTGCCTGCTTTCGACCGCGCCGCTGTTATGGATCGGGGAACTTGGACTTGGTGTGGCACCTGCCGTCCGCCGGTCAATGAAGGTCGTGGACATGGTCGGGCTGTTCGCCTTCGCCGCCGACGGATGGATGAGCGCCGGCCTTTTCATTGCCTGGCCGATGATCCTGTTCCAGACACTCGGGTCTTCCTACGATTTGCTGGGTTGGGCCAGCGGTTCGGCCGCTTTGGCCGGCGCGTTGGCTGGTCTCGGCTGCGGTCGCGCGATCGACCGGGGCCATCGGCATCTGCTGTCCCGCTGCGTCACCGCGGCGCTGCTGATGGGTGTTGCGATGCGGGCTGCGTCCGCATGGGCGCCTGGCGCGGTGTTTGCCGCTAACATGGTGGGTGCGGCCGTTAGCGGGCTTTATTATCCGGTGCTGATGAGCGTGGTTTACGACCGAGCGAAGCGGTCAGGTTCGGCCTATCAGTTTCACTTGTCGACCGAGGCCGGATGGGACGTCGGCGCGATCCTGGGCTGTCTTGCCGCCGCAGTTGTTGCCAGCAGCGGGGCACCATCAACGCTCGCCGTGCTGCCCGCGGCGCTCGGGGTGCTGGCGATCCATCGCTGCGTCGGGCTGGAGTCGCGCGTTGGATTGGCTGCGAACAAGCCGGTGGTGGCGCTGGCCTGATGGCGGCTACAGACAGGTTATGCGTGCCCACCCTCGAGATAGGCCGCCCGGATCTCCGGGCGCGCGAGCAGGTCAGCGCCTGTCCCCGCCATGGTGATGGACCCGTTCACCAGCACGTACCCCCGGTGCGCCAGCCGCAGCGCCTGATAGGCGTTCTGCTCCACCAGCAGCACGGTCAATCCCGTTGCGCGGTTCAGTTCCCGGATTACACCAAAAATCTGCCGGACCACCAACGGCGCCAGTCCAAGCGACGGCTCGTCCAGCAGTAGCAGCGTCGGCCGCGACATCAGCGCTCGTCCGATCGCCAGCATCTGCTGCTCACCGCCGGACAGCGTGCCGCCGCGCTGCTTCAGGCGTTCCTTCAGGCGCGGGAAAACGACGAAAACCTGGTCCAGCAGCTTCGGGATATCCGATCGGCCGGCGACCTCGGCGCCCATCAGCAGGTTCTCGCGCACCGTCATACGATTGAAGATACGCCGGCCTTCCGGCGCCTGGGCGATCCCGCGGCGCATGATGGCGTGGGTGGGCCAGTGGGTGATCTCTTGCCCCTGGTGGATGATCTGGCCAGACCGAGCCTGGGGACTGCCACAGATCGTCATCATCAGGGTGGATTTGCCGGCGCCATTGGCGCCGATCAGCGCAACGATCTCGCCCGGATCCACTGTCAGGTCGATCCCCCGCAGCGCCTGGATCGCGCCGTAGAACGCGGTCACCCCCGACAGCGTCAGCACCGCGGTCAAGTCCAGAGCCTCATGCTGGGACCTCGTCTTCCTCGCCCTCGCCGAGGTAGGCCGCGATCACAGCCGGGTCGGCCCGCACCTGGGCCGGCGTTCCGTCGCTGATCTTCCTGCCGTGGTCGAGCACGACGATGTGGTCCGAGATCCGCATGACGACGCCCATGTCGTGCTCGATCAGCAGCAGCGAGCAGCCCTGGTCGCGGATGCGGCGCAGCAACCGGTTGAGTTCTTCGGACTCGCGAGGGTTCAGGCCGGCGGCCGGTTCGTCCAGGCACAGCAGCACCGGATCAATGCACATGGCCCGCGCGATCTCCAGCCTGCGCTGCGCGCCATAGGGCAACGCGCCCGCGGGGTCGTCGGCGCGCTCGGTCAGGGCGATCGCATCGAGCCAGAATCGGGCTTTTTTCATCCCCGCCGCCTCGGCGGCCCGGTACCGGCCAAGGCCCAGCACCGCCAGCACGCCGAAGCCGGTGGCGCCCATCAGGGCGTTATGTTGCGCGACCAGAAGGTTCTCCAGCACCGTCATGCCGGCGAACAAACGGACATTCTGGAATGTCCGCGCCACCTTGGCGGTTGCGGCGATACGGTGGCCGGGCATCGCGTGCAGCGCGAAGGCCTGGCCGCCGGGATGGGTCAGCGCGATGGCGCCCGAGGTCGGCCGATAGAAGCCGGTAATACAGTTGAAGACGGTTGTCTTGCCGGCGCCGTTGGGGCCGATGACCGCGGTGATGTCGCGGGCCCGGGCCTCGAACCAGAGATCATCGACCGCCTTCAGGCCGCCGAACCGCATGGTCAGGCCGGACACTGTCAGCATCAGGCGCGGCCTTGTTCGACCAGTTCGGGTGCGATCTCTTTCACCCGGGTCAGCGCCACGCTGGGGGTGCGGCCGGAGACCAGGCCGCGCGGGCGCAGGACCATCATGACCACAAGTGCCAGCCCGAAAATCAGCATACGGTACAGCGGCAGTTCACTGGCGATGCCGGAGAACAACTCGCTGTTCATTTGATCACCGAGGAAACTGAGGAAATCGCGCAGGGCCTCCAGGCCGCCGACCATGACGATGGCGGCCAGTGCCACGCCAAGCTGGCTGCCGAGGCCGCCGAGGACGACGATCGCCAGCACGGTGGCGGATTCGATGAAGGTAAAACTTTCCGGGCTGATGAACGCCTGTCGGGTGGCAAAGAACGCGCCGGCGAACCCGCCGAACATCGCACCGATGCCGAACGCCGTCAGCTTGGTGTTGCGAACGTTGATCCCCAACGACCGGCAGGCGACCTCGTCTTCGCGCAGCGCTTCCCACGCCCGGCCCAGCGGCAGACGCCGCAACCGCAGCGAGACAAAATTGGTCAGCAATGCCAGCCCGAGGATGACGTAATAGAGGAAGATGATACGCTGGATCACCGCCGGCTCGATATTGAAGAAGCCGCCGAACGTGCCGGGGCCGCCGTCCATGCTGAACGCCAGGCCGAACAAGGTGGGCCGCGGGATGCCGCTGACGCCGTTCGGTCCGTTGGTCAGGGAGACCCAATTGATAAGCACGATGCGGATGATCTCGCCGAACGCCAGGGTGACGATGGCGAGGTAGTCGCCGCGCAGGCGCAGCACCGGGAAGCCGAGCATGACACCCCACACTGCGGCAAGAATGCCGGCCAGCGGCAGGCAGACCCAGAACCCCAGCCCGAACGTGGTCGCCAGAAGCGCATAGGAATACGCACCGACGGCATAGAACGCGACGTAGCCAAGATCGAGCAGCCCGGCCAGCCCGACAACGATGTTCAGTCCCCAGCCAAGCATGATGTACGTAAGCACCAGGGTACCAAGATCGATGTAGTAGCGCGACCGAGTAAACGGCAGGGCGACCGCCAGCACCAGCAACAACGGCGCGACGTACTTTCCCGCCCGCGTCATTCTCTCGGCCAGGGCGCGGTTGGCCTGGGTGGCCTCGGAGCGCGTGCGGCCTCGCCAAGACAGGATCAGCAGGCGGCCGAAGAACACCAGCAGGACGACGACAGCGGTGGCGATGGGCCGGACGGTGAGGGACAGACCGCCGTCGCCGTTGGTCGTGACCAAGCCGACCAGCGGGCCGAACAGTCCGAGAGCAACCGCGGCGGACAGGAACGCGTCGCGGATCGCTGTCATCGCCCGCTCCGGCTGTGATGGCCGGGCCTGGTCCAGCCAGCCGGGAGCCTGCGGGACGGGAGGCTGCAAGACGTGGGTGGCCGGGCCAAGCCCGGCCATGACGCGTGATTACAAGGCCACGACGCGTAGCGACATGACGCATAGACACGTGCGGACAGCGACAAGGCGCCTCGTGCTGCGGGCCTCACACCTTCTCCACCTCGGCACGCCCGAGGATCCCCGTGGGCATGAAGATCAGCACGATGATCAGAATCGAGAACGCCGCCACATCCTTGTATTCGACACTGAAATAAGCCGACCAGAAGACCTCGATCAGGCCGATCAGCAGGCCGCCCAGGACCGC
>DASYBP010000202.1:0-2136 GCA_036500715.1 Rhodopila sp. | reverse complement strand
GTGAGGACGGCGTCGGCATTATCACGTTGAACCGGCCGGAGGTGCTGAACGCGATGAACCGCCGGCTGTTCGTGGAGCTGACTGACGCGGTGAAGGCGCTGGACGCGGATGATCAGATCGGCTGCATCGTGATCACTGGCGCTGGCGAGAAGGCGTTCTCGGCCGGCGGCGATATCCATGAGCAGCGTGCCGATGACCGGCAGTTTACGCCTGAACAGTTGCGGGCAATGGGTAACCCAAGCCGCTTTTATGAGATCAGCGCGTGTCGCAAGCCGACAATCGGGATGATGAATGGACTGGCCTATGGCGGCGCCGCCCTGTTGTCGTCGTCGCTCGACATGCGCGTGGGATGCGAGGCGACAAAATTCCGTTTCCTGGCGGCTGCGTACGGCCGCATCAACAGCACCTGGACGCTGCCCAACCAGGTGGGCTGGCCGATTGCGAAAGAGTTGCTGTTCAGCGCGCGAGTTGTGGAGGCGGAGGAGGCATACCGGATCGGACTGCTGAACCACCTCGTGCCACGCGCCGAACTGAGGGCAAAGACGATGTGGCTGGCGAGGATGATCGCGGGGAACCATCGTGGGGCGGTGCAGGGCATAAAGGCCTTGTTGCTGCGCCAACTTGGGGAGGGGCTGGAGGTGGAATGGGCGGCCGAAAACGACTACACCACGCACGTGATGCCGGGCGCGCGGGCGGAGGATGCATTTCCGGAATTTATCGCGCGGAAGGGACGGGGTTAGGTCAGGGAATGCGGCCATCCGTCTGCGGCACCGGAAAGCTGGACGAGAACGGACCGAAGCCGGGATCGACGACGAACGAGGCACCGTCAGCCGGCGCGGTCAGAAACAGGTGGCTGCGCGGCACCTCGGTACGCGGCGCGAACAGCACGACACGAGCGACATGGCGAGCGGGCTGAGAACCGAGCGCTTGGAGGACCGCGGCGAGCAGGTGGCGTATTCGAAGCGGCTTGCTGCGGAAACCCGGCACGCGAATCAGTGAACGCCTGTTCTCCCCGGATCTGTATCGGCTTGGGATCGTAACTTGGCCACACAGAGTCGTGGCCGCGACCACGTTGGCAAGTGAGTTGCGGAGTCGCATACTGAGCCATTGGCAGCGGACCAGCCGCCAATGCACCAGGGAGGCAGAAATGGCAGTAGCAAGCGTGACAAAAATCACCGCGGCTTCAACGACCAGCTTCGATGCCGCCGTCCAGGAGGGCCTCGCCCGCGCGAGCAAGACGGTGCGCGGTATCACCGGTCTTCATGTGCTGGAGCAGAAAGCCAGCGTGAGCAATGGAAGAATCGCGGAATACCGGGTCACGATGGAGGTGACGTTTATCTTGGAGGGGTAAGTCTGGGCCTGGGATGAGCCAGGTTGGGGCCCTGAACCCGGCATTATCCCTCGAGAAGGAAGTACACGGAAAAGCTCCGGCGGGACCTTGTACGATCCGCCGGAAAAGTCATGTTGCGATGATTCACCTGGCCGACTAGGCCAGGGTATGCACAATAACCGGCCCCGCCACGGCGGTTGCTGATCCAATCATATGCGGCGTCAGATTTTCCTCGATCCAGGCGAGGCCGCGTTTGTTCGATTCTTCGGCGCCCGCGTGATTGTCGAAGATGCTGACCGCGGTGACGGTGTCGTCAGGGGCGTAGATTACATAATACGCCCTGAAGCCCGGCACGTCGCTAACGATCGGAATGGCGCCCTCTTTGATGATGCGGGCGAGTTCTTCGGCATGCCCGGGCTTGGCCTTACCCTGGCGGATGGCTGCGTACATGATCTCCTCCCCGTTGCGGACAGATTGTTTATTCTACGCAGCCACCGCCTCTCGCGCATCAGCGAAGCGCGATCCGTCGCACTTTGTTTGGGTGGCCGATTTACGCGGCAATCGTGATCGCTTCACCGCGATCGGACACCGGCCCCCTGCCTACCGAACATGTTCGAGAAGGCTGCGCCATTCATCGGCGATGTCGGCGAGGAGTCGGCGCGCGTTCCGCTCCTGCAGGCATTGTCCAGGGCGAAACAGCGCCGAGGCCGCAGGGTCGTCTAGCGTGACGCCCGGCGACTTGCAGTTGCCGAAGGGATGATACCGGCCCGCGCGACGCTCAAGCACAGTCCAGGATTTCCCGTTAG
>DASYBP010000201.1:0-6470 GCA_036500715.1 Rhodopila sp. | reverse complement strand
CAACGTCCAGCGCAACGGCAAGACGATCGTCGGCTATGGCTTCAACTCCAACGGCCGGTATGGCCAGGGTGGACTGATCCGCGAACGCTTTTCACCGCGTATCCTTGAGGCTGATGCAAGTTCGTTAGTGGACGATACTGGCGACAATCTGGACCCCGACAAAGTCTGGGCCGCGATGATGCGAAACGAAAAGCCCGGCGGCCACGGCGACCGTTCGGTGGCGGTCGGCACGATCGATATGGCGATCTGGGACGCCGTAGCGAAGATTGCCGGCAAACCGCTGTTCCGCCTGCTGGCCGAACGGCATGGCCTCACCGCTGACCCCAACATATTCGTGTATGCCGCCGGCGGATACTACTATCCCGGCAAGGGTGATGCCGCGCTACGTGCGGAGATGCGCAGCTATCTGGAGCGCGGATACAGTGTCGTGAAAATGAAGATCGGCGGCGAGTCGATCGCCGAAGATCGCCGCAGGATCGAGGCCGTCCTGCAGGAAATCGGCGCTGACGCCCGGTTGGCGGTCGACGCGAACGGGCGTTTCGACCTGGAAACCGCGATCGCCTACGCGAAGATGCTGCGTGACTACAAACTGTTCTGGTACGAGGAAGCCGGCGACCCGCTGGACTATCAGCTTCAGGCGGCGTTGGCTGAATCTTACCCGGGACCGATGGCGACCGGTGAAAACCTGTTCAGCCACCAGGACGCTCGGAACCTGATCCGCTATGGCGGCATGCGCCCTGACCGGGACTGGCTGCAGTTCGATTGCGCATTGTCTTACGGCCTGTGCGAGTACCAACGAACGCTGGCGATGCTCGCCGATCAGGGTTGGTCGTGGAATCGTTGTGTGCCGCACGGAGGTCACCAGATGTCGCTGAACATCGCAGCCGGCCTCGGGCTGGGTGGCAACGAAAGCTACCCCGACGTCTTTCAGCCCTATGGCGGATTCCCTGATGGGACTCAGGTGCGCGACAGCAAGGTCACGCTGCCCGATCTGCCGGGAATCGGGTTCGAGGCGAAATCCGACCTCTATGCGATCATGCGGGAACTGGCGGCCTGAGTTCCCCGGTTCGGCTCGCCGGGGCGAGCCCGGTCTCAGGCGTGCAAGCGAGCGATGTCGAGCAGGACGTTGGCCTCGAGCGCTTTCTCGTCGAGGCGGGACTTCACAAGGTCCCCGATGCTGACAATCCCGACCAGTTTGCCATCGTCGACCACGGGCAGATGCCTGATCTTCGCCATCGTCATCGCGGCCATCGCGGTCTCGACCCGATCATTGGGGCGGCAAGTTACGATCGGCGCGCTCATGAGCTTCTCGACCGGGAATGTAAGTGCCTGAGGCCCATGTTCGGCGACCGCATTGACGAAATCCCGTTCCGAGAAGATGCCGGCGTGCCGCATCCACTGGTCCTCGACGACGACCGCGCCGATACGCTCATCGGCCAGTTTTCGCACCGCGGCCTGCACGGTATCGGTTGTGCGAACCTTGACGACATGGTGGCCCTTGCCGTGAAGAACGTCGGAAATGGACATCGCAACCGCTCCCTATTTGAAACCAACTCCTGGCATCGAGATGGGCATGCCGAAGGCGCTTCCCAAGCGGATGGCCGAATGTTCAGCCGGCGGATAGAAGCCGCACGAATCAGCCTGGCACGATGACGATACGCCTGTTCTGTTTGTGCTTGTTTTCAATTTTCTGCACTCGAAGCGGCCCGATATCACCGGTTCGTGACGCATACGTTCCGCCGGAACCGTCCGACCCGGGGGCCAGGATCGGATGATCCAGAAGGCGGCATTCTGTCATGGGCCGATCCATTTTTGTCGCAGCCAGTCGCGCCTGCTGGCCAGCCAGAACAGGGCGATGGCGGTGACCGAGTTGGCGAAACAGCCGGCGAAGGCCGCCTGGATGATGTCCTCGGCGTCCCACACCCGGACGCGGATGTCTTCACTCTCGGACGCCTCGCCGGCGAAACCGGCGATCCCCTCGCCGTCGGCCGGTGGAGCGACGACGCGTCCGACGTACAGGTGGCAGAATTCGTCCGCGCCACCGGGAGTGAGCAGGAAGCCGCCGATCCGTTCGAGGCGATCGGCGTCCAGGTTCATTTCCTCGCGCAGTTCACGACGGATGGTGCTGGTCGGATCCTCGTTGTCCTCACAGAGGCCAGCCGGCAATTCGACAAGCATCGGATCGAGGCCGGCCGCCAGGGCCGGAAAGCGGAACTGTTCGATCAGCACGACCGCGTCGTCGACGGGGTCGTATGGCAGCAGCGCCGCGGCCTGGCCACGCCGCCACAGCTCCCACGTGCGGGTGCTGGACATCGCGCCGTCGAAGCGGCGCTGACGAAATTTTATCACGTCGAGCGGAAAGCGGCCCGGCCACACGCGCTGTTCGCTTTCGATGACGACATCAGGATGCGGCGGGATCGGCGGGGTGATACGGGCCATACGCGTTTTCTAGTCGCGTGACCGCTCGTCGTGTCAAGCAACCGCGATTCCGCACCGGATCAATCCCGCCGGAACACGCAGACGCTTTCCAGCCGGGCGGACCAAAGGAACTGGTCGATCGCGGTGACGGCGGCCAGCCGATGCCCCGCACTCCGCAGAACCCCTGCATCGCGGGACAGCGTGGCCGGGTTGCAGCTCACGTACACGACTGTCCCGACTCGGGCCGCCGCGATCTGTCCGACCTGCGCCGCGGCCCCGCCATGCGGCGGATCCAACACGATGGCCGCGAAGGCGGCGAGCTCCTTGGCCGACAGTGGCTGACGCGTCAGATCCCGGTGAAACGCCTCGACCCGGCCCGCGAGGCCCCCCTGGTTGATCGCCTGCTTCAACGCGCCGACTGACGCCAGGTCGCCCTCAAAGGCCGTCACCCGAGCGAGGCCTGCCAGTGCGAAGGTCAGCGTTCCGCAGCCGGCGTAAAGCTCCGCGATGCGCGACCTGCTGGTAAGCCTGGCTGGCATCCCATCCAGCACCGCCCGGACGATCGCGCGCTGCCCATCGGCGGTCGCCTGCAAAAACCCGCCGGGCGGAGGCCGGACAGTAACTCCGGACAGCGTTGTAGTCGGCGGACGCAGCAGACCAATTGTCTCCGCGGCGGATTTGTCCGTCGCGTGAGACACGCGGGGCAATCCGTGCGCGCCGGCAAATCCCGTCAGCGCGACACGGTCCTGCGGTGTCAATGCGGCGTCAGTCAGCAGCAGCAGGTCGGGGCCGGAATCCAACAGGTTGATGACGATCGATGCCTCGCGCCGAAGCGCGTGCAGCCCTTGGAGGATCGTCCGCAGCGGTTGCATCAGCCGCATCAATCCGGGGTGCAGGACCAGGCAGTCGAATACGTCCGTAACCTCGGACGAGCGCTGCTGGTGCAAGCCAAGCACGATGCGGCCGCCGGTGCGGCGAACGGCGAAGTCAAGGCGGCGACGCTCATTTGGAAGGCCGGGCACGAAGTCCAGTCTGTCAGGCAAGGTAAGGCCGGCCTGTCGCAGCGCATGCGTCAGCAGACCGGATTTCCAGGCCCGGTAGTCGGCATCGCGCCAATGCTGCAGCGCGCACCCACCACAGCGGCCGAAATGCGGGCATGGCGGTCGGACCCGAGCCTCGCTGACCACCGAGGCGGGTTCGGCGCAGGCATGCCAGCCGTCGCCACGCGACCGCAGCGGGCGGGCGAGGACGGTTTCGCCGGGCAGCGTGAGCGGCAGATACAACGGCGCCCCATCGGGCAGATGCGCGACGCCATCACCCTCGGAGCCGATGCGCTCGATGAGGACCTGCGCCGGTTCAGGTGGCTTGCGTCGGGGTGTCGAGCGGTGTTCGGGCATTTGCCACCATGAAGGCCGACCCAGATGTCCGGACGTGACGGCCTGATATCCGTTCCTATATACCGTCCCGGCTTGATGAAAGTCCCGATGGAAGCCCTCTTTGGAAGTCCCCCCTGGGAAGCCCCCCCTGGGAAGCCCCCTGGGCATCCCGTAAGAAAGCGCGTGAATGACCGATCCCGCCGCAGAAATTGCCCGCCGCCGAACCTTTGCCATCATCTCCCATCCAGACGCCGGTAAGACCACCCTGACAGAACACCTGCTGCGGGCGGGTGGCGCGATCCAGCTCGCGGGCAACGTCCGCGCCAAGGGTGAGCGCCGCCGCACCCGGTCCGACTGGATGGGGATCGAGCGCGACCGTGGCATCTCGGTCGTTACCTCGGTGATGACGTTCGAGTATACCGGATGCGTTTTCAACCTGCTGGACACGCCAGGCCACGAGGACTTCTCTGAGGACACCTATCGGACCCTGACCGCGGTCGATTCCGCGGTGATGGTGATCGACGCCGCCAAGGGCATCGAGGCGCGCACGCGCAAATTGTTCGAGATCTGCCGGCTGCGCGACATTCCCATCGTGACCTTCATCAACAAGATGGACCGCGAGGCGCGCGATCCGATCGAACTGCTGGATGAGATCGCTTCCACGCTCGCACTGGACACCTGCCCGGTCACCTGGCCGATCGGACGCGCCTCGGAGTTCGCCGGGACCTACGATCTACGCCAACGGGACCTGCACCTTGTGCACGATCTGCCCCAGTCCGACCCCCGGATGCAGGCCGTCGCCGATGAGGTCGACCTGGTGCGCTCGGCATTGCCGGAGTTCGACCTGGAAAGCTTCAACGCCGGCCATCTGACGCCGGTCTATTTCGGCAGCGCGATCAAGGATATCGGTGTCCGCGATCTGCTGGACGGGCTGGCGGAATACGGACCGAAGCCGCGCGCGCAGCCGGCTGATACGCGGACCATCGAGGCGACGGAGCCGAACCTGACCGCGTTGGTGTTCAAGATCCAGGCGAACATGGACCCCAACCATCGCGACCGCATAGCCTTCGCACGCGTGTGTTCCGGCCGGTTGGTGCGGGGCATGCGGCTGAAGCAGGTGCGGACCGGCAAATCCATTCCCTTGCACGCGCCGCAGTTCTTCTTTGCCCGCGAGCGGGAAATCGCCGACGAGGCGTTTGCCGGCGATGTCGTCGGTATCCCCAACCACGGGACCTTGCGCATCGGCGATACACTGACCGAGGGGGAGGACGTCCAGTTCACCGGTGTGCCCTATTTCGCCCCAGAAATTTTGCGGCGCATCAGGCTGGATGATGCGATGAAAGCCAAGAAGCTGCGGCAGGCGCTGGTGGAACTGGCCGAGGAAGGCGTCGTGCAGTTGTTTCGTCCACAAGACGGATCGGCCCCGCTGGTCGGCGTTGTCGGGACGCTGCAACTGGACGTGTTGCAGGCGCGCCTGGGCGCCGAGTATGGCATTGCAATCGGCTTCGAGACGTCTTCGTTTTCGCTGGCGCGGTGGATTTTCTCCGCGGACAAGCCCGCGCTGATGAAATTCATCGCGGACAACCGCAACGCCATGGCCGACGATGTCGATGGCGATCCGGTTTTTCTGGCCACCTCGGCGTTCATGATGCGTCGCGCCGAGGATCTGGCGCCTGGCCTTACGTTCCGCGATATCAAGGACATCCGCGTTGACAAGGTGGCAGCCTAAAGTGTCCGATCCCGGTAAAGCGTCAGCGGCGAGTCGATCACGATTTCCGCGAGAACCAGCCGCTTCAAACCAAGTGCGACATCGGCCCCCAAGGACGCGCCCCCAGGGACACGCCCCGCAGAGACGCACCCCTCAGGACGATAGGCCGGCGTGCCAGCCGCCGCCGCTATATCCGACCCATTACCAGCAGAATGATAACGATCAGCAAGACTAGTCCCAGGCCGCCGCTTGGATAGTAACCCCAGCCACCGCTGTACGGCCACGTCGGCAAGGCGCCCAGAAGTAGTAAAATCAAGATGATTATGAGAATCGTTGACATGGTCTGACCGCTACTCCCTGAGCATTGTCCGCGCGACGTCTTTTAACCCGCCGGCGGCGCCGTTTTTACAGCGCAAAACCAAATCGTCCTGGCTGGCCTGCATTACAAGTCGTGCGGAGATCGCATCATATGCTGTTGATTTCACGCCACCTTGAGATCGCGCAACGACACCCGCGCTCCAGCCTCTTGGCATTCGGCCGCGGATGCGGTTGATTCACGCGCGATCCATCGCAGCGATCCACGGGAGTGTCCACCAATGGCGGGGCTTTATTACGAACAGTTCACTGTCGACCAGGTGTTCGAACATCCCTGGACGCGAACCGTCAGCGAGATGGACAATACCCTGTTCAGCGCCCTGACGATGAATGTTCAGCCGCTGCACATCGACGCGCATTTCTCCGCTGGAACCGAATTTGGGCAACGCATCGTCAACTCGATGTTCACCGCCGGGCTGATGGTCGGAATGACCGTCAACGACACGACGATAGGCACGACAATCGGCAACCTTGGCTTCACCGAAATGAAATTCCCCAAACCGGTGTTTCACGGCGACACGTTGCGAGCCCGGACCAAGGTGCTGACGATGCGAGAAAGCAAGTCTCGTCCGGACGTCGGAATCGTCGAATTC
>DASYBP010000200.1:0-8628 GCA_036500715.1 Rhodopila sp. | reverse complement strand
CCATTAGCCGTGATCGTCCATTTGTTGTCGTCGGCGTCCGTGATGGTGCCTGATGTAGCCGGAGTGAAGACGTATGGTTCGAGAGACTCTACCCCCATCAATGGGCTTGTTGGTGTTCCCTGAGTCGGTGACCATTGATCGGTCCGCAGGGTTTTCGCCCACCAGAGATCGGACGTATTCATTTGCCAGACTTGGCCATTTTCACAGGCCAGCGTTTTCACATTTCCAGTCGTTTAATCGACAGCGCCGTTGACGACGATCTGCCCCGTCGAATCGATATACCACTGATTTCCGTTCGCATCGATTAATATTGTATCTTGCGAAGTGGTTATTCTGTTGTTAGACGACACCATCATCATGGCCCCCCGATTTGCGGCCGGAAGGAAAGGCTCCTTTATTTATCGATGTGCAAATTACTGTTCCGTGGCGGCACCAAATGACATGTTACGGCCGCGGCAACATCCGCTGCGGAGCCTGGAGCATAGCAACAGCGTAGCCAGCTTCAGGCGGGCTACCCACGTCAAACGAAAACTTCGGAGGCACTCCATTTCGTACTTGGGACTGTCCGCCGTTAAATGGCGAAGCAAGTTTCGATCTTCGATATCACTTTGTATTCCGGACGAGGCATCCTTTATTTTATTCTTCGTCGATACTTCCCTTTCTGGGAAATGATTCGCGCGAGTGGTTTGGATTGATTGACGCCCATGCAGCCAATTGCGGCTTGCAGGACATCTTTAGGAATGGGTAAAGGTTTGACAACCCCAACTTCCATTTTCCATTCCGTTCGCCGCAACGATTTGAAAACAAAAATCTATGCCAATGAAATCAAGGAATTACAAGGCTAGCGCTTGCTGAACTGGAAGCTGCGGCGGGCCTTCGCCTTGCCATACTTCTTGCGTTCCACGGCGCGCGAGTCGCGCGTCAGGAACCCGGCGACCTTCAGAATGCTCCGCAGGTCGGGCTCGTAGTAAGTCAACGCCCGGCTGATCCCGTGCCTCACCGCGCCTGCCTGCCCGGACAACCCGCCGCCGGTGACGGTGCAGAACACGTCGAACTGGTTGTAACGATCCGCCACCAGGAAGGGCTGGGTCAGCAGCATCCGCAGCACCGGACGGGCGAAATACTGCATCACCTTCTTGCCGTTCACCACGATCTCGCCCTTGCCCGGCTTGATCCACACCCTCGCGGTTGATTCCTTGCGCCGGCCGGTGGCGTAGGAACGCCCCAACGCGTCGCGCTTGGGCTCCCGCTTCGGCTGTGTGGATACGACGGGCGGCGCGGGGACGCCAGCGGCCTGGGCTTCGGCCTCCGCGGCGGCCTGGCGGGCCGCGAGTGCCTCTTTCAGGTCGGCGAGGGTGCCGGTTTGACTTCCTGACATCGATCTCAGCCCCTCTTGTTCTTCGGGTTCATCGCAGCGATGTCCAGCGTCCGCGGCTGCTGACCGTCATGCGGATGCTCCGGGCCGCCATAGACATACAGGTGCTTCATCTGCCTGCGCTGCAGCGGGCCCCGGGTGATCATCCGCTCGACTGCCTTTTCCAGCACACGCTCGGGGTGTCTGGACTCGAGACGCTGGCGCATCGAACGGCCTTTGATGCCACCGGCATATCCGGTGTGCCAGTAGAACACCGACTGATCCAGCTTGTTGCCGGTCACCCGCACCTTGGCGGCGTTGACCACCACGACGTTGTCGCCGCAATCGGCGTGTGGGGTAAACTGCGGCTTGTGCTTGCCGCGCAACCGGTTGGCGATGACGACCGCGAGGCGTCCGAGAACGACGCCTTCGGCATCGATCAGCACCCAACCTTTCGTCACCTCCGACGGCTTGATGGAGGGCGTGCTCTTGAGCATCGTGTCTAACAGCGTCCGTGGTTCAGAAGCCGCGGTTTATCGCTACATAACCCCGCTCGGTCAAGGGGGTTTTGTCTGTGGTATGGTGATACCACAATGCCCGCGTGATCTCGGGTCAACCAGGCGAACAGCCGGTTGAGCTGCGACCAGCAAGTTCGAAAAGCTACTAGCCGGTTGACAAACGCCGAGACGACGCTATCCGATAGCCCGATCATTCTTACAGGAGCACCCATGGCCGAGACGTCCGAAACCCAGCGCGCACCGGTGCCGGCGGCGGTTGATGTCGTCATCGTCGGCGCCGGCTTCGGCGGCATGTACATGCTGCATCGCCTGCGCGGCGTTGGCCTCTCGGCCATCGTGTTCGATGTCGCGGCCGGCGTCGGTGGCACCTGGTACTGGAACCGCTACCCAGGCGCCCGCTGTGACGTCGAGAGCATGCAGTATTCCTACTCCTTCTCCGATGACTTGCAGCAGGAATGGCAATGGAGCGAGGTCTTCGCCGGCCAGCCTGAGATTCTCCTCTACGCCAACTACGTCGCCGACAAGCTGGATCTGCGCCGCGACGTGCGGTTCGAAACCCGGGTCACGGCGGCGGTGTTTAACGAGGCGGCGCATCGTTGGACGGTGCGCACCGATCGCGGCGACGTTGTTTCGGCGCGCTTCTGCGTGATGGCCACAGGTTGCCTCTCCGCCGCCCGGATGCCCGATTTCCCCGGCCTCGACAGCTTCAAGGGCAAGACCTATCACACCGGGCACTGGCCCCATGAGGGCGTCGATTTCACTGGCCTGCGCGTCGGCATTGTCGGGACGGGGTCTTCGGCGATCCAGTCCATCCCGGTGATCGCCGCGCAGGCCGCCCACGTCACGGTGTTCCAGCGGACCCCGAACTTCAGCATTCCGTCGCGCAACGGACCGATGCCCGATGCCTATGCCCAGTCCTGGAAAGACGCCTATCCCGCCCGGCGCGCAGAGGCTCGTGCCAGCCGCAACGGCATCTTGGCGTACCCGAACGACCAGTCCGCCATCGAGACGCCGGAGCCGGAGCGGCTCGCAATCTATGAGCAGCGCTGGGAAAGCGGCGGCACCACCTTCATGGCGGCGTTCAACGACCTGATCTTCAGCAAGGCCTCGAACGACACCGCGTCTGAGTTCGTTCGTAACAAGATACGATCAATAATAAAGGACCCGGCGCGCGCAGAGCTGCTGGCGCCCACGAACCATCCGATCGGCACAAAACGTATCTGCGTTGATACGGACTACTACCTGACCTATAATCGGCCGAACGTCGACCTGGTCGACGTGCGCGACGCCCCGATCGAGGCGGTGACCCAAGATGGCCTGCGTGTCGGCGGTAAGGAGTACAAATTCGACGCCATCGTCTTCGCTACCGGCTTTGACGCCATGACCGGGGCGCTGACCCGCATGGGCATCGTCGGCCGCGGCGGCGCAACCCTGGCGCACGAATGGGAGGCGGGTCCGCGGACCTACCTTGGGCTGATGACCGCAGGCTTTCCGAACATGTTCATGATCACCGGTCCCGGCAGCCCGTCGGTCCTGAGCAACATGTTCGTCTCGATCGAGCAGCACGTGGACTGGATCGGCGACTGCCTGGCTCACATGAGCAATCGCCAGTTCGACTGCATCGAACCCACCCTTGCTGCCCAGGACGCGTGGGTCGAGCACGTCAACCAGGTCGCCCATACCACGCTCTATCCCTCGGCGGCGTCCTGGTACATCGGGGCCAACATCCCCGGCAAGCCGCGCGTGTTCATGCCCTATATCGGTGGCGTCGGGGCTTACCGGCAGAAATGCGACGAAGTCGCGGCATGGGGATATGAAGGGTTCGAACTCGCCGGTCCCGCGAAAGTCGCGGTCGCGGCCGAGTAAAGTGCTCGAACTCCGTCCCAACTGCGAGTGCTGCGACCGGGACCTACCGCCGGCCAGCCTGGAGGCGCGGATCTGCAGCTATGAGTGCACGTTCTGCGCTGACTGTGCGGAGACCCGGCTGCAGGGGATTTGCCCGAACTGCGGCGGCGAACTGGTTCGCCGCCCGGTCCGTCCGCCAGCGATGCTGGCGAAGCATCCAGCGTCCACACGGCGCATCCTGAAACCCGCCGGCTGTGAGCGCTCGCCCAGCGCCTGAGGGGTCAACTCACCGGCGCGGGCGCCGCATGGTAATCCGCATCCGACACATGTTCGAACCAGGCCGTGCCCTCGCCTTTGTCGTTCAACTCCGACATCGCCAGATGCGAGAACAGCTTGTCCGGCGCGGCGCCATGCCAGTGCCGCACGTCGGGAGGAATGATCACGGTGTCGCCGGCGCGGATTTCCTGTACTCGCTCGCCGTCGCGCTGCACCCGCCCGGCCCCGGACAGGCAGAACAGGGTCTGACCGACCGGATGGCTGTGCCAGGCCGTGCGGGCGCCAGGGGTAAACGAGACCACCGTTCCGCGCAGCCGCGACGGGGCCTGACCGACCACCACCTCGTCGGCGAATACGGTGCCGGTGAAATTGGCCTCAGGCCCGCGATTGGTCTTTCTGTCCGAGGATCGAAGGATTTTCATCAGGCGTTCTCCCAGTGAGGCGGAAATCAGCGAAGCCCAATGATAGGCCGGCGCCGGAAATCGGCAAGCCGGACACCAGGGCGGGAGCGTAACGAGACCTGCTCAGTCAACACTGGCAAGATACGATCACATAGCCGTCAGACCGGGACGCCCATCTTGCTCTCGATCCGATCCCAGATCGATTTTTCAATGTGCACGCCGTCGAACCGCGCGATCTCCTGCAAACCCGTGGGTGACGTCACGTTGATCTCGGTCAGGTAGTCGCCGATCACGTCGATGCCGACGAAGATCATGCCCTGATCGCGCAATGTCGGCCCGATCGCCGCGCAGATTTCCCGATCCCGAGTGGTCAGGGGCGACTTTTCCGGGCGGCCGCCGACGTGCATGTTGGATCTTGCCTCACCTGCCGCGGGCACGCGGTTCAGTGCGCCCATCGCTTCCCCGTCAACCAGGATGATCCGCTTGTCGCCGAGCCGAACCGCCGGCTCGTAGCGCTGCAGCATCAGCGGCTCGCGCGACCGGGCGAAATGCATCTCCAGCAGCGACCCGAGGTTTTCATCGTCCGGCTTGATCCGGAACACCCCGGCACCGCCGTTGCCGTACAATGGCTTGACGATGATGTCCTCGTATTCTGCCCGAAACGATCGGATTGCCTCAAGATCCCAGGTGACCAGCGTCGGCGGCATCAGGTCCGGGAAATGCGTGACCAGGATCTTCTCGGGGGCGTTTCGCACCGCCGCCGGGTCGTTGACGATCAGCGTGCCTGGCTGGATATGCTCCAGCATGTGCGTCGCCGAGATATAGGCCATGTCGAATGGCGGATCCTGCCGCATCAGCACGACATCCATGCCGCCGAGGTCGATCGTCTGCCGCGGTTCGAACTCGTAATGCGCGCCGTGCCGGCGAGCCAGCTTCACCCGATGCCCACGGGCGAACAGCCGTTCCTCGCGCTTGCCGCCGGCGGGACGTGACACGCCCTCCTTCAGCGCCATGTGCCGCACTTCATAGTGCCACAGAAGGTGGCCGCGCGATTGCGCCTCCAGCATCAGCGCGAAGGTCGAATCTGCGTCTATGTTGATGCTGTCCATCGGGTCCATCTGGACCGCGACCTTGAGCGAGCGAGCCATGTTTTATCCCCTGGGCACTGTCCCCTGTCCGGTCGGCCTGTCCGTCTGTAAGGCGTGAACCGGAACAGGGGAAGGGAGCAAGGTCAGATCCGATCGCACCGCCTGAAATCGCGCTACGGATTGAAGACCCGATTGGCCGCGTAAGACCCTGCCGCCAGCAGTAAGCAGATTAATCATATTTTAACCGTTAAGGGTCAGGATCGAGCAATGTCATTCTCAGGTCGCTGGTTGGTCGGGCGGCGCTCTCTCGCCTTGATGGGCGCAGGCGTGATCGGTGCGCTATGTACGCGATGGTTGCGACCGGCCCAGGCGCTGGCCAACACCTGCGAGATCGCCGACATGACCTGGATGGAGGTGCGGGACGCGATCCAGGCGGGGGCCAGAACGGTGATCGTTCCCAGCGGCGGGCTCGAGCAGAACGGCCCGCACATGGTGATCGGCAAGCACGACTACATCGTTGCCTGGGCGGCGCGGCGCATCGCCGCCGAATTAGGAAATACGCTCGTCGCACCCGTCGTCTCCTATGTGCCGCAAGGTAACTACGATCCGCCGACTGGCAACATGAGCTTCCCCGGCACAATCGGCGTGCCGCCGGCGGTGTTCGGCGCGACTCTCGAAGGGATCGCCCGCAGCCTGAAGACGGCGGGCTTCGAGACGATCTGCTTGATCGCCGACCATGGCCCCTCAATCGAACCGCAGACCGCGGTCGCGGCCGGGCTGACCGCCGAGTGGGGGAGCAAGGGACCCCGGGTCCTGGCGATCAATTCGTACTACGCCGATGCCGCGGAAACTGCCTACCTGCGCTCTCAAGGGGAGGCCGATGCCGCGATTGGCACGCACGCCACCATTGCCGACACATCCGAACTGATGGCCGTGCACACGGGCGGCGTCGATCTCTCTCGCCTCCCATCGCACGCGCTGTCCTGGGCCAGTCTCGGCATCAACGGCGACCCGCGCCGCTCGACGCTCGAGCGTGGCGACGCAATGATGAGCCTGAAGGTCAAGGCAGCGGTCGCCGAGATCTCTCAGGCCCGATCCGCTGGCTCATCTGGATAGACGAACTGGCAATGTCAGTTATCGCGGCCATCCTTGCGCATCTGAGCGCCCCAACATGGGCGGCGTTGCGCAATACCGTTGTGTTGGCGCTGATCTTTACGCTGCTGCCAAGACTTGCGAACGTTTGCAACAGAACGCCGGCCTGGTGGCGCAAACCCGATCTGTCGACCGATCTCTGCTGGGCGGTCGTGCCAAAATTTCTCTATCGGATCACTCAGACGGTACTGTTGGTTTCTGGTATCGTCGTCTGCTACGGTATCCACGATCCTGACGATATTGCAACATTCCTGACCGAAGGTCACGGCCCGCTTGTCAGACTGGGATTCTGCCCGCAGGTCGTGCTCTATTTACTGGGCAGTGACTTGCTGATGTATTTCACCCACCGCCTGTTTCATGGCCATCGGCTCTGGCCTTTTCACGCGGTGCATCATTCCTCCCGACATGTGGAATGGATTTCGGCCACGCGCACTCATCCGTTGGACGCCGTCCTGCACGGAGGCCTGCCGGACGTCGTCATGCTGCTGCTTGGTATACCGCTTGAGGTACTGATCTGGATCCTACCATTCAATATCGGCAGCTCCGCCGCGGTGCACGCCAATCTCGATTGGCGTTTCGGACCGTTGCGCTATGTGCTGGCAAGTCCAGTGTTTCATCGCTGGCATCACACCAGTGCATCTCGCGGCGGCAGCAGCAACTTTGCCGGCACGTTTGCGTTTATCGATCTCGTGTTCGGCACGTTCTACATGCCCGCGGACCAGCATCCGGACGCGTACGGCCTGGATGATCCCGACTTTCCAGCCGGTTTCGTGGGACAAATCCTGCATTCTTTCCTGTCGCATCGGAACCGCGCGGCGGACGCCGCTGGGGAAAGGCATCCCCGATCCGAGGTCCAGCATGCTGCCGATACCCGCATTGCCGATCCGCATGCTGTTAATACTGGGGCCCTCGCCGGAGAAGGGCCATAAATCGCCGAAACCGGAGGTACCCTTGCCCCAGCCATCCGTCGTCGCCATTTAGCCGCGTTATGCATAGTCACCTCAACGCCACCGCCGACCCGATTGGGGGCGACCCGATTGGGTGGCACGGCACTACCATCCTGTGCGTCAGGCGGGATGGCAAAGTCACCATGGCGGGTGATGGTCAGGTCAGCATGGGCCAGACCATCGTCAAGGGCAACGCGCGGAAAGTCCGTCGGATTGGCCCTGGCGGCACCGTCATTTCCGGGTTCGCCGGGGCGACGGCCGACGCCTTCACCTTGCTGGAACGTTTGGAGAGCAAGCTCGAACGCTTTTCCAACCAGCTTGAGCGCGCCTGCGTCGAACTCGCCAAGGACTGGCGGACCGACCGCTATCTGCGGCGCCTGGAAGCGCTGATGGCCGTCGCGGACAAGGATCGCAGCTTTACCATCACCGGCAACGGCGACGTCCTCGAACCGGAGGACGGCGTCATCGGTATCGGCTCTGGCGGCAATTATGCGCTCGCCGCCGCCCGTGCCCTGATGTCGGTCCCCGACCTCTCGGCCGAGGAAATCGCTCGGCGGTCCATGAAGATCGCGTCCGACATCTGTGTCTACACCAACGGCAACATCATCATCGAGTCACTGTAATTATGGACGTTCCCACCTACTCCCCGCGGGAGATCGTCTCGGAATTGGACCGCTTCATCGTCGGGCAGGACGACGCCAAGCGTGCGGTCGCCATCGCGCTCCGCAACCGCTGGCGCCGGCAGCAACTGCCCGAAGGCATCCGCGAAGAAGTCGTGCCGAAGAACATACTGATGATCGGTCCCACAGGCTGCGGCAAGACCGAGATCGCCCGCCGTCTGGCCAAGCTGGCCCAGGCGCCGTTCCTCAAGGTCGAGGCAACGAAATTCACCGAGGTCGGCTATGTCGGCCGCGATGTCGACAGTATCGTCCGCGACCTGGTGGACGCCAGCCTGAACATGCTGCGCGACAGCAGCCGCAAGGGTGTCCAGGCAAAAGCTGAAACCGCCGCCGAGGAACGCCTGATCACGGCGCTCGTCGGTGACGG
>DASYBP010000199.1:0-4114 GCA_036500715.1 Rhodopila sp. | reverse complement strand
CTGGCAGGGGTGGAGGGTCTCGAACCCCCAGCCTCCGGTTTTGGAGACCGGCGCTCTAGCCAATTGAGCTACACCCCTAGAACAGGCCAGCGCTTGAACCAGAGACGATCTGTCCATGGGATCGGACGCGGCGAAGGGCGTAGAAAGGATGCGCGCGCCGCGTTGTCAAGCGATTATGGCTGGCCCAGCCGGAGGGCCGCCTGATCGCAGGAGAATCCGCAAGCTTGTTCTTTTTATGTTCTTGACACCGAAAGCCTCACCGTGGGATCAAAGCGAGACGAACAGATTGCGAACCTAAATTGCGAACCCAAATTGCGAACCCAAATTGCGAACACGGTGAGCTACCATGGAAGCCCCTACTGAAGCCCTCACGGACATCGCCTTCGAAACCCAAAGCGATCGGGATGCCATCGCCGCCATGGACAACGCCGGCTTGCCCGACCCGGGGCCGGCTGAACGATACCCGTCCCGCCAGGCCGCCGGACGGGGTGCTGTCAGCAACCCGCATGTCCGCTTCGATGCCCAAGGTGCCTCGCCGTTCGATGACGGCTGGGCGACGCTGACCCGGGACCTGGGCGACCTGCCCCGGCTCCACACCACGCTGATCCGCGACTCGACGCGATCGGCGATCAGTTGGAACACCTCCCCGGATCTCGGTTTCGACCGTGCGGTCAACCCCTATCGCGGCTGCGAGCACGGCTGTATCTACTGCTATGCGCGCCCGACGCACGCCTACCTCGGCTACTCCCCCGGCCTGGATTTCGAGACCAAGCTCGTATTCAAGCCCGACGTCGCGGAACTGTTGGAAAAAGAGCTGCGCAAACCCGGGTATGCGGCCAAGACCCTGGCGCTGGGCTCCAATACCGACCCCTATCAGCCGGTAGAGCGAACGATGAAGCTGACCCGGTCGGTGCTGGAGGTGTTGGACCGCTACAACCATCCGGTTGGTATAGTAACGAAATCCGCCGGCGTGCTGCGCGACCTTGATATCCTGTCGTCGATGGCGAAGCGGAACCTCGCGCGTGTCCATATGTCGATCACGACACTGGATGCCCGTCTGGCCAGGGTGATGGAGCCGCGCGCCGCGACACCGGCGCGCCGTCTGCATGCGATTGCGGAGCTGACACGCGCGGGCGTACCCGCGGGCGTCTTGGCGGCGCCGATGATCCCGGCCCTGAACGATGCCGAGATGGAGAAGATCCTGGAAGCTTCGGCCCGTGCCGGCGCCCGCCATGCCGGCTACGTCCTGCTGCGCCTGCCGCTGGAGTTGCGGCAGATGTTCGAGGAATGGCTGCACACCCATTTTCCCAACCGCGCCCGCCATGTGCTTAGTCTGATCCGGCAGACGCGGGCCGGCAACCTGAACGACCCTAGGTTTCATCATCGCTTCACCGGCCAGGGCGCCTATGCCGATCTGCTGTCAAAGCGCTTCACCAGGGCGGCCCGACAGTTTGGCTTCGGGCAGGTTCGAACCGTTCTGGACAGCGACCGCTTCACCGTTCCGGCGGATGCGGCGGACGCCACACCCAGTCAGATGTCACTGTTCTGATCGCCAACCTGGCAACGCGCCTCCTGCGGCGATTGACGCCGAACGAAACCCCACCCTATCTTGTCCTACTGACGAGTAATACCAGCAGCCCAGCGGGGTGACCGGTATGCGCGCAGGGTTTGGAGTGGCGGCTGCGCACGAAATCAACGCGCAGGGTTGGAGTGGCGGCTGCGCGCGAAATCAGTGAGATACTAGCCCGCCCGCCCCGCCGACACTAGAGTCGATCTTACGGGCGGCTGGTATAAGGGCCTGCTGGCCCATGGGCAGGGAGGCCTTTGGCAGTGGAAGACGCTGCGCGAATACTGCAGCTTGTCGTCAACGGTGCCGCATCCGGTTGTATCTACGGACTGATCGCACTTGGCTTCGTGCTGATCTACAAAGCGACCGAGATGGTGAACTTCGCCCAGGGCGATGTCATGATGCTGGGCGGCTTCGTCGCCTTCAGCCTGATCGCCCAGTTCCATTTGCCCTACTGGCTCGGCGGCCTCTTGGCGATCGTGATAACCGCGGCCTTCGGCTACGCGTTGGACGCGCTGATTATCCGGCGAGTTATCGGCCAACCGCAATTTGCCGTCGTGATGCTGACGCTTGGACTAGGTTTTATTTTCCGCGCGGTGGCGGGGATTACCTGGGGCTATGATTCAGTGGGCTTCAACACGCCGTTCACCAACAAAAGGGTCGATGTCGGCGGTCTGATACTGGGCGAGGACAATCTGTCGATCATCGTCGGCACGGTCCTGCTGTGTGGCGTCCTGTATGTCTTTTTCAGCAGAACACGTGTCGGCGTCGCGATGCAGGCTGCCTCGCAGAACCAGTTGGCGGCCTATTACATGGGCATTCCGGTTCGGACGATTTTTTCGCTGATCTGGGCGATCAGCGCCGGCGTCGCCTGTCTGGCCGGCATCCTGCTGTCGCCAGTATCGATGATCGACGTCAACATGGGTTTCCTGGGCATCAAGGCATTTGCCGCGGCGGTGATCGGCGGCTTCGGCAGCATCCCTGGCTCGCTGATTGGCGGCGTCATCGTCGGTATCGTCGAGCAGTTCGCCGGCTATGACCTGCCGGCCGGCTTCCAGGAGGTCACGGCGAATGTCGTGCTGCTGCTGATGCTGTTCATCCGCCCGCAGGGTCTGTTCGCGGAACGCATGGGAAAGCGGGTCTAACCGATGCGATATGTGTTCCGCACCCAGTACCGGCAGGACATCGCGTTGTGGCGCCATCACGGCGACCGTTTTTGGTACGGGCTGCTAGCGGTGCTGGTGCTGATCGCACCCCTGGTGCTGGGCGAGTTCTACATCGGCGAACTGGGCGCGGTTTACATCTTCGCCATCGCCGGGGTCGGGCTGATGCTGCTGGTTGGCTACACCGGATTGATCAGCCTGGGGCATGCGGCGTTTCTCGGGATCGGCGCCTACGTCAACGCGATACTTCTGGCGCAAGGCGTGCCGTTTCTGATTACCTTGCCAGTCGCCGGCCTGTTCACGGCGCTCTGCGGCGCCGCGATCGGGCGGCCGACGCTGCGCATGAGCGGGCTTTATTTGGCGATCGCCACGCTCGCCTTCGGCAGTATCGTCGGCACGGTGTTTCAGAAGTGGACCGCGGTCACCGGCGGTTTCGACGGTTTCGCGGTGCCAACCCCAACGGTCTTCGGCATTCCGATCGAGGGCGCCACCGGAATCTACTACGTCTCGTTGGCGGTGCTGGCGTTCGTGCTTTGGGTTTCGGCCAATCTGCTGCGGTCTCCAACCGGCCGGGCCATGGTGGCGATCCGCGACAGCGAGGTCTCCGCCCAGAGCATGGGCATTCACCTCGCTCGGTACAAGACACTGGCCTTCGCCATCAGCGCCGGCATGACCGGCCTGGCGGGGGCGCTGTTCGCCCACTACGTGCGCTACCTGGCGCCCGACGCCTTCGACGTGTTGCTGTCGGTGCAGTTCGTGACGATCGTATTCGTTGGCGGCCTCGGCTCGCTGCGGGGCGCGATCCTGGGGGCGATGTTCGTCCGGCTGCTGCCGCAGCTGATCGCCATCGTGCGCGACGATCTGCCGTTCGGGATCGGGCGGCTGCCTGGGCTGGAGCCGTCGCTGTTCGGGGTGGTGCTGGTGCTGGTCATCCTGTTCCAGCCAGGCGGGCTGAACGGCATGTGGCTCAAGTTCAAGGCCTGGTTTCAGGCGTTCCCCTTCCAACGCCAGGCCGGGTTCCGCCGGCAGAAAGCCTACGCGAAGTCGGAGCGGCTGCGATGATCCTGTTCCAGGCACAGGACATCTCGGTGCGGTTTGGCGGAATCCGGGCGGTTGACTCCGTCAGCTTCGATGTGCGCGAAGGCGAGGTCTTTTCCATCATCGGCCCGAACGGCGCCGGCAAAACCACGATCTTTAACCTGATCAGCCGTATCTACAACCCAACCTCCGGCAGACTGATGCTGCGGGACAAAGAAATCACCCACACACCGCCGTGGCAAATCGCCGGCCTGGGCATCGCCCGCACATTCCAGAACATCGAGCTTTTTCCCAATGCCACTCTGCTGCAGAACCTACTTATCGGGCGGCACTGCCACTCCCGCGT
>DASYBP010000198.1:0-6881 GCA_036500715.1 Rhodopila sp. | reverse complement strand
GAAGAGACCGGAATGGTCTACGGCATGCACCCATTCCCGGCCGGTGCCGCGCTTAAGCCGCCGGGATATTCGGAGCAGTATTCCGGTGCGGAACTGATCCGGCGCACGATTTCGGCGTCCGGCATCCCGCACTCGTTCCTGACCAACGTGCAGAACTTCCAATCCGAGGCGGCACTTTGGGTCACCGCGGCACTGATGTCGGGACTGTTCGAGCGACATCCGAAGCTGAAGGCGGCGGTTTTTGAAGCGTCCTCTACCTGGCTCAGCTTCCTGTTGGACGAATGCGACAAAAATTACCGCCTGTACCGAAACGAACGCACGATGCCGCCGCTAAAGCGGCTGCCGAGCGAAACGTTTTTTGCCCACTGCATGACCGGCTTTGAAGGCGATGAGGCGCCGCCGCCGCGCTTCCCGGAGTTCTACAGCGACATCCTGATCTGGTCGTCGGACGTGTATCATCACGACGGCGACGACGCGTGGCGCGCCATAGAAACGATGCAGAAATATAACCTGCCCGTGGAGAACCAGGCCAAGTTCCTCGGCAGCAACGCTCGCCGGCTGTACCGGATCGACCCACCGAAGAAGATTATCCGTGAGCGCGTCACAGAGATCGAGCGGCCGAATTGGTGGCCAAGCGAGGAAGAGGTGAAGGCTGCGCTCGACGCCGATGCGTCGGTCACGGTTTGGTAGGAGGCGCGCCATGACGACCATCACCAACCGCTTCACTGTTTTCGATAGCGACTCGCATGTCGTTGAGCCGCCCGAGCTGTGGGAGAAATATCTCGATCCTGCGTACCGTGTGCTTGGCAAACAGGCCCTGTGGCGACACCAAGGTGCGAGCAATACCTACCTGAAGATCAACGGCGAGATCGTGCGGGACACGATGAACCCGAATCTGCCGCGCCACGCGATCTGGCGTCCCGGCATGACTTGGGACGACATCGGCGCGCTCGACGCCTCCGTCCGCCATCCGATGAACGAGGGCGCGTGGGATCCCCAGACGCGACTGGCGGACATGGACGCCATGGGCATTGACCAGGCGTTCCTGTATCCGACCTGGTTCGCCGAGGGGTTCCACCTGGTGACCGATCCAGATGTCGCCGCTGCTCTGGCGCGGGCCTACAACGACTGGATCGCCGATGTCTGCCAGGCGGCGCCACGACGGTTGTTCGCCGCTGCCATGGTGCCGCTGCAGGACATGGACTTGACCATTGACGAATTGCGGCGGGTCGCCGCGATGCCCTGCTTCCGCGGCGCATTCGTGCGTCCCATGTTCCTTGAGGACCACTACTTCACCAGCCCCTACTACGATCCGCTTTGGGCAGAGCTTGAGCGGCTGGGCCTGGTGCTGGCGGTGCATCCTACACCCGGCCTGTGGAACCCGGAGTGGACTTCACACGGCCCGTTCTTCGAGAAGATCCGGCGCCGCCTCGGCCAAACTCCGTTGCCGGCCGGTGGGGGCGGCCCATTCTCGGGCGGCACTGCTGGGCTGCCCAGCACGTCGTTCTTCACAGCGTTCCACCAGCTCGGACATCCCCTGGCGCCGATCATGTCGAACTGGCTGGACAATCATATGTTCGTCGCATCCGTGCTGATCGGATTCACGGTCATGCAGCGCTTCCCCGGGCTGAAGGTCGTTGTGGCACACGGCAAGGCATCATGGATGGAGGAAGTGCTCGAGAAAATGGAAGCGTCCTCGCGCGTGATCCCGTTGTTGCACAAATATCCTGTCCGCACCGACACCGAGGACCTCTGGGAAGAAGGGAAGGTTATGCTCGGCTTCGACGCCGAGGAGCGGCTGATCCAGAAGCTGCCGCATGACTTTGCCGAAAAAGTTGTGTGGGGATCGCGCTATCCGCAGCACGATACGACCTCGGCGCATGAGGCAATTGCGATGCTGGCGCGCGCGGACGTGCCGGAAGACATCATCGCCCGCATGATGGGCGGTAACGCGGCGGCACAATTTGGCGTGGAGGCACTGGCGGCCGTAACGTAGCACCCGGCGGGACCCATCCCTACGAGCTGAGTGCCGCGGTCACTGCGGTGGGTGTCACAACCAGGCCCGACGCGCCTTGGTGCCGAGCATCACCGTCGGCTGCGACCAGCGGTGGTACTGCCAGTGTCGCCGAACAACGGCTGAACGTCGTATGGTCCGGCACGAGCGCCGTCAGACCGACAGGCTAATAATCGGGCCGATCAAACTCTCAGCCTGTCGATAGGCGAGCCGGAACACGGCGCGCAACGTCAGCGCCGTCAGGATTGCCAGCCGAATACAAGGGCTGACCACCTCATCGGTAAACCAAACGGCGACACTGCCCGGTTGCCGCAAGCCGGCTTCGTAGGCTGGCCAGTTAATGACCTTGTGCCGCTTGCGAGGGGAATGTGGTGGCGGCGATCCTGGTTCAGCTTGAATCGCACGGTAGAAGCTCGCAACTCGGGCGGGAACGCATTCTACGTCAGGCCGATCCTGTCCACCGCGCTGATCCGGGCAGCAACTACACTGGGCTGGGTTCATGACTGGCCGGAACTCATCGTACTTTGGACACGGCGGCGCGCGGCTCACCCTCCCCCCAAATCTTGCGCAAAGACGTCGCCCACGCGCAGAACATTGATATCCGACGCCATCACTCTCTTATCTTCGCCGCCGCGGGCCAGTGCACCTGCGCCGACTTCCGCGATACCATCTTCCGTCATGCTCCAGGAGCCGCCCCGACTTGTCTGTTGCTTCCCACCCGACACTGTCCCCTGTGTTCCACCCGGCGGTTGCCGCCTGGTTCGACCGTCATTTTGCCGAACCGACATTGGCGCAGGCGCAGGCGTGGCCGGCCATCCAGGCGCGCCGCCACACGTTGATCGCGGCCCCGACCGGTTCGGGAAAGACCCTGGCGGCCTTTCTGGCGGCGATCGATCTGCTGGTGCGGCAAGGGCTGGAAGGATGCCTGCCGGACGAGACCCAGATTGTCTATGTCTCGCCTCTCAAGGCACTCTCGAACGATGTCCAGCGCAATCTCGAGGCGCCGCTGGCCGGCATCCGGGAGGCGCTGCGGGAAATGGATCTGCCCGATGTCGAGATCCGCACCTGGGTGCGGACCGGCGACACCCCGTCCGGCGAGCGTGCCCGGATGCGTCGTCGGCCGCCACACATCGTCGTAACCACCCCTGAGTCGCTTTACATCCTGCTGGGTTCCGCCACCGGTCGTCGGATGCTGGCGACCACGCGGACGGTGATCGTCGACGAGATCCACGCGCTGGCCCCAAACAAGCGCGGCGCGCATCTGGCGCTGTCGCTCGAACGCCTGCAGGCACTGTGCGGCCACGGGTTGCTGAGGATCGGCTTGTCAGCCACCCAAAAACCGATCGAGACGATGGCGCGCTTCCTGGTCGGCGCAGGCGCCAACGGCAGCGCCCAAGGGAGCGTCGCGTGCGAGATCGTCGACACCGGCCACATCCGCAGCCGTGACCTGGCGTTGGAAATCCCCGAGTCGCCGTTGGAAGCCGTGATGTCATCCGAGGTCTGGACGCAGCTCTATGACCGGCTGGCCGAATCGGCCAAGACCCACCGCACCACGCTGGTGTTCGTCAACACACGCCGGATGGCAGAGCGCGTCGCCCGGCAGTTGTCCGAGCGCCTGGGTGAGGATCAGGTGGCGGCGCATCACGGCAGCATGGCGAAGGAATTGCGGCTTGATGCCGAACAGCGGCTCAAGCGTGGCGCACTGAAGCTGCTGGTAGCCACGGCCTCGCTCGAGCTCGGTATCGACATCGGCGATGTCGACCTGGTCTGTCAGCTTGGCTCGCCGCGTTCGATCGCCAGCCTCCTGCAACGCGTCGGGCGTTCCGGCCACACCGTCGGCGGTACACCCAAGGGGCGGCTGTTCCCGCTCTCGCGCGACGAGTTGGTGGAATGCGCGGCGCTGCTCGACAGCGTCCATCGTGGCGAGCTCGACCGACTGACGATCCCCGACCAGCCGCTGGACGTGCTGGCGCAGCAGATCGCTGCCGAGGTCTCGGTGCAGGAATGGAACGAGGACCAACTGCTGGCGCTATGCCGGCGGGCCTGGCCGTATCGCGGGCTGCAGCGCGATGAATTCCTCGATGTGGTGCGTATGCTGGCCGAAGGCTTCAGCACCAGCCGGGGCCGGCGGGGTACGCTGCTGCATCACGACGCGGTCAACCACCGGCTGCGCGAGCGGCGCGGCGCGCGTCTGACAGCCTTGTCCTCTGGCGGCACCATTCCCGATACCGCCGATTATCAGGTCGTGCTGGAGCCGGACAACCAATCCATTGGCTCGGTGAACGAAGACTTCGCGGTGGAGAGCATGGCCGGCGACGTCTTCCAACTTGGCAACAGCGCCTACCGCATTATCCGGGTCGAGCGCGGCGTCGTACGCGTCGAGGATGCCCACGGCATGGCCCCCACGATCCCGTTCTGGCTGGGCGAGGCGCCTGGTCGCAGTGATGAACTGTCGCGCTCAGTGGCCCGCCTGCGCAGCGATATCGCCGGCCAACTGCGGGAAGCCGAGGATCCAGCGTCCGCCATCGACTGGCTCGCACAGCAGCCAGGGATCGGCCGGCCGGCGGCGGAACAACTCGGTGAGTACCTGGCGACCGCGCATACTGCGCTGGGCTGCCTGCCGACCCAGGACACCATCGTGTTCGAGCGCTTCTTCGACGAAGCCGGCGGTATGCAGCTGGTCATTCACGCCCCGTTCGGCAGCCGGATCAACCGCGCCTGGGGCCTGGCGCTGCGCAAGCGCTTCTGCCGCAAGTTCAACTTCGAGCTGCAGGCCGCGGCAACCGAGGACAACATCGTCCTGTCCCTCACCACCGCGCACGGCTTCGAACTCAGCGACGCTGCCCGCTATCTGCACTCGGCCAGCGTGCGGACCATCCTGATCGAGGCGTTGCTCGACGCACCGATGTTCGCCACCCGCTGGCGCTGGGTTGCCGGCACCGCCTTGGCGCTGCCACGCCGGCGCGGCGGCAAGAAGCTGGCCCCGCAACTGGCGCGCATGGAGGCAGAGGACCTGATCGGCAGCGTCTTCCCCGATCAGCTCGCGTGCGCCGAGAACCTGGTCGGGGAACGGGAGATCCCCGACCATCCGCTGATTCATCAGACGATCACTGATTGCCTGACGGAAGCAATGGACATTGCCGGCCTGGAGCGGCTGCTGCGCCGGCTGGAGAGCGGCGAGATTCGCGTCGTGGTGTGCGACCTGACGCAGCCCTCGCCGCTGGCGCTCGAGGTCCTGGCGGCGAAACCGTACGCCTACCTCGATGACGCCCCGATCGAGGAGCGGCGGACCCAGGCGGTCATGAACAGGCGCTGGCTGACGCCGGGGACCGCCGCCGATCTAGGCCGACTGGATCCCGCGGCGATCGCGCGGGTTCGCGCCGAGGCCTGGCCGGATCCGGCGAGCGCCGACGAATTGCACGACGCGCTGGTCTGGATCGGCTACCTCGCGGCGGACGAAGCCTCGGGCTGGACCGAATGGCTGGGCGAGCTGGCGCGACAGAAGCGGGCGACCCGGCTTCGCGGGCCGGGTCTGGACATATGGATTGCGGCCGAACGGCTGGCCCAGTTCCAGGCACTGCTGCCGAATGCTCGCCTGGAACCGGTAATTGCCGTGCCGGACGGCTACGTCGACCGCGACTGGTCAACCGACGCAGCACTCATCGAAATCCTGCGCGGCCGGCTCGAGGGCCAGGTGCCGGTCACGCCAGCCGGCCTGGCCGAACCGCTCAGCCTCGACCCCTTTGACGTCGCCTCCGCACTGGCGGCGCTGGAGGTCGAAGGCTTCGCGATGCGCGGGCGGTTCACCCAAGGCGCCAACGCCGAAGAATGGAGCGCCAGGCGGCTGCTTGCGCGCATCCACCAATACACGATCAAGCGCCTGCGAGCCGAAATCGAACCGGTCGCCGCACGCGACTTCCTGCGCTTCCTGTTTGCCTGGCAGCACGTGACCGCTGACACGCGGATGGAAGGCCCGGACGCCTTGGCCGCAACCATCGCCCAGCTCGAAGGGTTCGAAGCCCCGGCAGCCGCCTGGGAGAGCGAAATTCTGCCCGCCCGTGTGGCCGATTACGAAGCCGCTTGGCTCGATGACGAGTGCCTTGCGGGCCGTGTCACCTGGGCGCGGCTGCAGCCACACAACACCCGCCCGAACGGCAACGGGCGCGCGGCGAGCCCAGTGCGCACCACCCCGATCGCTCTGTTATCCCGCCGCAATGCGCGTCTGTGGCAAAGTTTACCGGCAAGCGAGGACATCGCGCAGCCGACCGGCAGAGCGCAGGCGGTTGCCGAATTCATCCGAACTGAAGGCGCATCGTTTTTCGACGAGGTGGTATCGGGCACCGGCCTCCTGCGTTCGCAGGCCGAAGAGGCGCTGGCCGAACTGGTGGCGCTCGGCCTGGTGTCGTCGGACAGCTTCGCCGGATTGCGGGCGCTGCTCCTGCCATCCGATCGACGAGGTCCGGGTGCGGCAGGACGTCGCCGGCGCCGCACCGCCGCTTACGCGATGGATGACGCAGGCCGCTGGGCACTGGCCCGCCGTAACTCGACCGGCGCAACCAGCGGCCCGAACGGGCAGCCGGATACCAGCGAGGCGGTTGAGCACGCCGCGCGCGCCCTGTTGCTACGCTACGGGGTGGTGTTCTGGCGCGCGATTGAGCGCGAGGCCGACTGGCTGCCGCCATGGCGAGACTTGTTGCGTGTCTACCGCCGGTTGGAGGCCCGGGGCGAGATCCGCGGCGGACGCTTCGTGGCCGGTTTCTCTGGCGAACAATTCGCGCTGCCCGACGCCATCGGGCTGCTGCGTGAGACCCGGCGCAAAAGCGGTTCGGGTGACTGGGTGTCGCTGTCGGGTGCCGACCCGCTCAAC
>DASYBP010000197.1:0-2030 GCA_036500715.1 Rhodopila sp. | reverse complement strand
ACCGCGCCCGCCACTTGCCGGCTTCCACCGGCGAACTGGTCCGCGCCGCTTTGTAGGTTGTTCAGATTCGCCTGCAGGCCGCCGGGTTGGTCCATCCCCATGGACTGCAGCACAGTGGTGAGCTTCGCGAACGCACCACGCAGGCGATCTGTCGATGCCTTCAGCTGCTTTTTGTCCGGGTAGTCCTGCATCTGGTGGGCCAGGTCGTTGATCGCGTCGAGGTCCGCTTGATCGCGTCCACCCATAAGCTGCTCGAACGCGCCACGGGTGGTGCTGCAGGACTCGTCGACGTCGCACACCGGGTTCCCCTGCAGGGCGGTCAGGACCGGGCCTATCCAGGAGAACAGGTTCTTGGCGCCGGTGAAGTTCCAGCCCATATCGTTGCTGACCACGTTGACGTGATCGACCACCTGGGCGGCGAGATCAACTTCTTTCACCAGCGTCTCGCCGCTGTACTGATCCTTTGTCGACGAGAAGGCGTTCTCCAGATCCTGCACGCTGGCGGCGAGCTGGCTGACCTGACCGCGCAGATTGTCGAGGTTCGCCGCCAGCGTGTCGGTGCCTTCCGACAGCCGGTTGAGGTCGCTGGTGTGGTCGTTGATCAGCTGCGACCCGCCCTGCAGGAATGAGCCGATAGCGCCCGCCTGATACGTGGCTCTGAACTGCTCCGGCACATTTCCGGTCGGCCGGGTGATGCCGCTGATCGCGGCGACGTTCGGCAGCTGGCTGACGCGGTCCGCCATTTGCTCCAAGTCGGCCAGGGCCTGCGGCGTGCGCAGATCACTCGGCGACTGGATGAGGATGTACTCCGGAATGGACTGATTTACCGGGAAATGACGATCCAGCGCGGTGTAGCCGGCGGAACTCGGGGCTGAAGCTCCCAGCGCCTTGCGGTCGTCGTAGTTGTAGCGCACGAAGGCCGAGCAGCCGGCCAGGATGGCCAACACCAGCAGGCTGGCGACCAGATGGGTCTTCGGCCGGCGCACGATGCGGATACCCGAACGCCGCCACAGCCGAGCGGTCAGTTCGCGCCGCGGCTTGACCCAGCCGCGCGGGCCCGCGAGCACCAGGATCGCCGGCAGCAAGGTCACGGCGGCCAGGAAGGCCACGCCGACTCCGATGGCCGACGCGACCCCGACCGTTTGGAACACGCCCATTCGGGCGAAGCTGATCAGCAGAAAAGTAATGCCCACCGTGGTGGCCGACGCGGCGATCACTTTTCCGATCGAGATCAATGCCCGCTCGACTGCCCGATCGAAGGTCTCACCCGACCGCAGATAGTCGTGATATCGGCTGATGAGAAAGACCGCGTAATCCGTTCCGGCGCCGGCCATGATCGCGCTCAGAAAGACGATGGACTGATTGGAGACACCCGTGCCGGTCAGTCCGGAGTAGCCGGCCACCACGGACTGCGCGATGACCAGGGACAACCCGATCGTTATCAGCGGCAACAGCATGGTGATCAGGCTGCGGTACACCACCAGCAAAACGATGAGCACCAGCACGCCGATCGCCAGCTCGATCGGAAGCCGATCCTGCTCGCCCGCGACCGTCAGGTCGGCGACCGTCGCCGCAGGCCCGGTGATGTTCGCCCGCAGCGACGTCCCGGCGACGGCATGGTTGACCACGTCACCGATCTGGTTGAAAGCGGCGTAGGACCGTGGCGTCCCCAACTCGCCCGCAACACCCACGGGTAGCACCCAGGCTTTGTCGTCCTTGCTGGTCACGATCGAACGCAGGGGCGGCGTGCTGATGAAGTCCTGCAGCATGACGACATTGCTGGTGTCCCTGCGCAACGCGTCCACCAGTTTGCCGTAAACCGCTTCGTCGTCGCGGCCAAGGCCTTTGTCGTCGGTCAGGACGACCAACAGCAGGTCCTCTGAGCCCGTTTCGTGGAAGGCCTCGGTCATCTTTCGAGCGGTCACGCTCGACGGCGCATCGCTCGGCAAGATGGCGAGCGGATGCTTCTGGGCCATCTCGTTCAGCGACGGGAACGTCAGGGGTAGAGCGACCGCAATCGCCACCCAGAG
>DASYBP010000196.1:0-2900 GCA_036500715.1 Rhodopila sp. | reverse complement strand
CGGCCCGGTCCGCCGCCGCATCCCGGTCTATTGGTCGCACTGCGGCACCTACCGTGTGCGCAACGCCGAACTGGTCGGCGTCCCTCCGCTGCGAACCTACGACGACGTCGCCGCCCTCGGCGCCGAGGTCAAACGCCGCGGCTTCAACGCACTGAAAACCAACATCTTAGCCTTCGACGGCGAAAAACTGGTCAGTTTCGCCCCCGGCTTCGGCCGCACCCCCGGCCATCCCGAACTCAACGTCGATCGCGCCACGCTGCGCGCCGTACACGACACCCTCGCCGCCTTTCGCCAGGGCGCCGGCCCCGAAATGGGCATTCACCTCGATATCAACTACCACTTCAAGACCGAGGGTAACCTGAAGGTCGCCAAGGCCGTCGAACCCTTCGATCTGACCTGGCTGGAGATCGATAACTGGGATCCCGCGGCGCTGGCCCTTATCCGCCGCCAGGCACCGTGCCCGATCGCCTCGCTGGAATCGGTCACCGGCCGCCGCGCGTTCCGCCCCTTCCTGGACGCCTACGCCGTCGACGTCGCAATCATCGACGTGATCTGGAACGGCTTCCTGGAATCGATAAAGATCGCCGCCATGGCCGAGGCCTACGAGGTCAACGTCGCCCCGCACAACTACTATGGTCATCTCTGTTCCGCCATCAGCGCCCATTTCTGCGCCGTGGTGCCCAATTTCCGCATTATGGAAATCGACATCGACAGCATTGCCTGGCGAGATGAGCTTTTCTTTAACGCGCCGGTGGTGGAAAACGGCGCGCTTATTGTCCCGGATCGCCCCGGCTGGGGCGTCGAGGTCAACGAAGCGGCGGTTCGGGCGCACCCGCCAAAAGGACGATGATGACGCAACCGACCCCCACCTTGGCCACTTACGACATCCTCGGCATAGGCAACGCCATCGTCGATGTCGTCGCTCGCTCCGACGACGCGTTCCTCTCGCGGCACGACATGCACAAGGGGGCGATGATTCTGATCGACGCGGCAACGGCAGACAAGATCTATGACGCCATGCCGCCGGGGCAGGAGAGCAGCGGCGGTTCCGCCGCCAACACCTGCGCTGTCGCGGCAAGCATGGGTTCCCGCGTCGCCTATGTGGGAAAGGTGGCTGACGACCAGTTGGGCGCGGTGTTCCGCCACGACATCAGCGCGATCGGGGTGCATTTCCCGACCGCCGCGCTGTCCGGCGGTGCGCCGACCGCGCGCTGCCTGATCCTGGTAACGCCCGACGGCCAACGCACGATGAATACCTACCTCGGCGCCTGCGTCTCGTTGTCCGAGGCTGACGTCGATCCCGCCCTGGTTGCTGCTTCCGCCATCACCTACCTGGAAGGCTACCTGTTCGACCCACCGGCCGCCCAGGCGGCGTTCCGCAAAGCCGCCGCCGCCGCCCACGCCGCCGGCCGCCGGGTCGCGCTGTCATTGTCCGACGCCTTCTGCGTCAACCGCCACCGTGCAGCGTTCCTCGACCTCGTCGCCAACCACGTGGACATACTGTTCGCCAACGAAGCCGAGGTCACTGCGCTCTTTGAACGCAACACCTTCGAGGAAGCCGCCGAGGCGGCGCGGGCGAACGTCGCGCTGGCCGCGTTGACGCAAAGCGAGGCGGGCAGCGTGATCCTACAAGGCGGCGACAGCGTAAAAATCGCCGCCGAACCCACCAGGGTCACGGACACAACAGGTGCCGGCGACGCCTACGCCGCCGGATTTCTGGCGGGTCTCACCGCGGGCAAAACCCTCGAACTGTGCGGCCGCATGGGCAGTATCGCCGCCGCCGAGGTCATCAGCCACTACGGCGCCAGGCCCGAAAGCGACCTGCGCAAACTGATGCCCCGCGCCTGAGCCAATTTGTCGCGTCGCCAGGACCCCGCTAACGTCATGCCGGCATCAGGAGGGCACGCGCCATGGCGACCACGACATTCAAGCTAGGGGACATGATCGTTCACCGCATCATCGAGATGGAATGCGGCTTCACCCCCGCCCTCGAATTTCTCCCCAAACTGACACCCCAAATGCTGGACGAGAGCCGGCCCTGGATGAACAGCCCGCTAGCGCTCGACGACCAAGACCGCCTGATCCTGTGCTTCCAGTCCTACATCGTCCGCACGGGCAGGCACGTAGTTCTGGTCGATAGTTGCGTCGGCAACAACAAGGACCGGCCGGCGAGACCGGTCTGGCACATGAAGAACGACAACGTGTTTATGCAGGGCCTGGCTGAGGTCGGGCTGACCGTGAACGACATCGACTTCGTTCTGTGCACGCATCTTCATGTCGACCACGTCGGCTGGAACACCAGCCTGGAGAACGGCCGATGGGTGCCGACCTTCCCGAAAGCCCGGTATCTGTTCTCCAAGACCGAACTGGATTTCTGGCTGGCCGAGAACGACAAGACGACCGTCCCCCCGATCGCCGACAGCGTCATCCCGATCGTCGAAGCAAAACGCCATGATCTGATCACCAGCGATCACGCGGTCAGCGACCTCGTCCGGCTGATCCCGACGCCGGGTCACACGGTCGATCATTACGCGGTCACATTGGGCCGGACCGGCAAGGACGCCGTCATCACAGGCGATCTGATCCACACGCCGCTGCAGGCCAAATGGCCCGACCAGGCGATGCGAATCGACTACGATCCCCTGCAGAGCTCCGCCACCCGTTGGAAATTTCTCGAGTCCGTTTGCGACACCAACACGCAGTGCTGCTTCGCGCACTTCCCGTCGCCGTCCCGCGGATACGTCAAGCGGTGGGGCGACGGGTTCAAATGCGAGTATATAACCCACTAGCCTAAGCGCCCTCGACCAGCCTGATGTCCCGTTCGGCGGCGTCTCCCAGCGCGTCGAGCGCCGCTTGGTAAGCCGGCGAATCGTGTGCCGCGACAGCCTGCTCCAGGCTGT
>DASYBP010000195.1:0-12077 GCA_036500715.1 Rhodopila sp. | reverse complement strand
GACGAGGATCCGGCCATCCAACTGCCACCGCAGGGCACGCGACAGCACCCGCCGCTCGATATCGCGGCCCTGACGCACCAGATCGTCCGGCGAGTCAGCGTGGCTGATGCGCTCCACGTCCTGCTCGATGATCGGGCCCTCGTCGAGATCGGCGGTAACATAGTGCGCTGTCGCGCCGATCAGCTTCACCCCACGCTGATGCGCCTGATGATACGGTTTCGCGCCCTTGAACCCGGGCAGGAACGAGTGGTGGATGTTGATGCAGCGGCCGGACAACTTGCGCGCCAGATCGTCCGAAAGCACCTGCATATAGCGCGCCAGGATCACGAGATCGCTCCTGGTGTCACACACGAGCCCCCAGAGCCGCGCTTCCTGTTCGATCTTCGTTGCCTTGGTGACGGGCAGGAAATGGAAGGGGACGCCATCGAAATCGATGTGCGGAAAGCTGCCGCGCGGGTGGTTGGAGACGACCGCTGTCACATCCATCGCCAGTTCGTTGATGCGCCAGCGGTACAGAATGTCCGTCAGACAGTGATCGAACTTGGAGACCAGCAGCATCACGCGTTGTCGTTGCGCGCGGTCACGCAATCCCCAGGTCATGCCGAACCGCTCTGCCACCGCGCCCAGCGCGGCATGCAACCGCGACACGTCCAGCCGGTCCTCAGGATGGTCCAGCACTATGCGGGCAAAGAATCGGCCGCTTTCGGTGTCGTCGAACTGCTGTGATTCGCGGATGTTACCGCCGTGCTCGAAGATCGTGGTCGCGACGGCGGCAACGATGCCCGGCCGGTTCTGGCACGACAGGGTGAGGATGAACTGGGTCAAGGCGGGCGCGCTCCGCTGCGGAAAAAGGGGCCAGGCGAACCCTCTGCAACCATCTACGCCATTGGCCGTGCTGGCGAAAAGAGGCAGATGCGGAGGGATTTCGGCCTTGGCATCGCCAGGCGAAACGGATCTTCTGACTGTCCGAGCAGGACTGGGCTGCGTTGGCGGCGTCCCGCGAGTCGCGCGGGGGCGCGGTTTCCGCTTGGGGGGAACCGCTCTATGCTCCGCATAACGTGGAGTTCTGTGCTCCGCACAAGGAAAGAGGTGGAGTTCTGTGCTCCGCACAAGGAAAGAGAAGGTGTTGGCCATGAGCGAGGTTCGCGTCATCGCAACCGGTCTGCGGTTTCCGGAAGGACCGGTTGCCATGAAAGACGGCTCGATCGTGCTGGTAGAGATCGAGCGGCAGACCGTCACTCGTGTGTACCCCGACGGCCGGACAGAGGTGGTCGCTCATATCGGCGGCGGTCCGAACGGGCTGGCGGTTGGCCCGGATGGCGCGTTCTACATTTGCAACAACGGCGGTTTCCAATGGCGGACCGAAATGAACATGTTGCGTCCGTTCGCGATGGCTTCGGACTATACCGGCGGCCGGATCGAGCGACTTGACCCTGCGACCGGCGCGGTCACGGTGCTGTACGATCGGTGCGGGGCGAACAAGCTGCTCGGTCCAAATGACATCGTGTTTGACGGACTGGGTGGGTTCTACTTTACCGACCTCGGCAAGTCGCGGGCGCGGGATCGCGACTGGGGCGGTGTCTATTATGCCTTGGCTGATGGATCCCGCATCGCCGAGGTGGTGCACCCGATCCTGACGCCGAACGGGATCGGACTGTCGCCGGACGGCAAGACGCTGTATGTCGCGGAGACCGAGACGGCGCGCCTATGGGCGTGGGATGTTCTGGAGCCAGGCGTGCTGAGGAAGGCGCCGTTCCCCTCGCCACATGGCGGCCGCCTGTTACTCGGGCTAGGAGGTTTCCAGCGGTTCGACAGTTTGGCGGTGGATGCTGCGGGAAACGTATGCGTCGCCACGCTGGTGAACGGATCGGTCAGCGTCGTGGCGCCGGAGGGGCGGTTGATCAGGCAGGTTTCCATGCCGGATATGTTCTGCACCAACGTCTGCTTCGGCGGGCCGGATCTTCGGACAGCGTATATGACGCTATCGGGCAGCGGTCAGCTTGTCGCGACTGAGTGGGACCGCCCAGGATTGCAACTGGCTCACGCCGCTTGACGTATCGCTAGTATCGCGCACCAGAGAAGCGCGATACGTCGCACTTTGCCTGAAGTGGCCGGTTCACGCGGTGATCGCTTCGCGACTCACCTCACCGCGATCGGACACTAGGCAGATCCGAGCGCGGTGGTATTGGCGGTAAATTTGACGTGACGGGACGACCGCGGCTCGCATTGCGTGATGCCCGCGGGCTATCCGGCTGCTACGACCATGCGAGTTCTATCGGGGGCTGAGACGATGCTCGCGTTTGTGTGGGCTATCATTGTCGGCTTCGTCGCGGGCGCCGTTGCCAAGCTGATCATGCCGGGTCGCCACCCGGGCGGCTTTATTGTGACAATCCTTCTGGGCATCGGCGGTTCCGTGGTGGCCACTTGGCTCGGCCGAACGTTGGGCTGGTATCACGGTCAGCAGAGTGCGCGATTTATCGGGTCAGTTGTCGGCGCGGTGATCATTCTGGCGATTTATCGCGCGGTTGTCCGTGGCCGCGGCGAACCACGCGCGATGTAACGTTGGACCATCTTCAGCAAGGGAACAGCAAGCCATGAGCGGATTTCTGGGTCAGATCCTGCAGGGCGTTCTGGGCGGTGGCCAGCAGGGCCAAGGATCGCCGATTGGGGCCATTCTGCAGCAGGTGCTAGCGGTTCGCGATGGCGACAATCAGGGCATTGGGGCGATCATTTCGAAGTTTGAAGCGGCCGGGCTGGGGCAAACTGTCCAGTCCTGGGTGGGAACCGGCGCGAACGCACCGGTAACGGCCGACCAGGTCGGGCAGGCGTTTTCGCCGCAGCAGATCGAGGGGTGGGCGCAGCAGGCTGGCACCACGCCGGACGCGTTGCGCGGTATTCTTGCCGAGGCACTGCCGCATGTGGTCGATCATGCGACACCGGGCGGCGCGGTTCCGGATCAGGCGCCGGACTTGAGCGGGCTGATCGGACGCCTGTTCGGTGGAACTGGCGACGCTCGTCCCAGCTAGGCATGATCGGGGTCTGTAGAAGGACGAGCACATGGCCGATCTTTACCTAGAGTCCCTGTGGGAGGCGCATTGCCGCTACGAATTCGAGACTCGTGACGTCGATGCAACGATGGCGACAATGGTCGCGGAACCGTACGTGAACCATATTCCGACGATGACCGGCGGGGTCGGGCACGATGCGCTCAAGCGGTTCTACTCCAGGCATTTCATAGGAGCGAATCCCCCGGACTTCGCGATGGTGCCGGTCAGTCGCACCGTTGGGACGGATCGTATTGTCGATGAGTTCATTGTGCGCTTCACCCACACGACCCAGGTCGATTGGATGTTGCCGCGGATCGCACCCACCGGGCGGGAAGTGGAAATCCCAATGGTGGCAATCGTGCAGTTTCAAGGTGATAAACTGGCGCACGAACACATCTACTGGGATCAGGCCTCGGTACTTGTCCAGATCGGGTTGCTGGATGCCACGCACTTGCCGGTCACCGGCGTCGAGCAGGCGCATAAAGTGCTGGACACGACCCTTCCAAGCAACAGGTTGATGGGTGAAGGGTAGTTGTTCGAGAAAACAATGGGCGCGACACGTCGCCACTGGGCCTGGCCGTCGCGAACCCGCGGATGGCGCAGAGAAGGTCCATTTTCGGCCGACCATCCAGCCAGTGTCATGGGTGTCGGCTTGCCCTGATCCTTGGCCCGTAAGGTAGGTTTGTAAAAATTCTACTTATCAGTAACGAGTGCCGCTAACGCTCGACAGGTTTGCCGGCAAGCGGCGCCGGACCGAAAACTGTCCGATCATGTTCGTGATATCGGGAAGCTGACGGGGATCGTGTGCTATCAATCCCACCCACGCTTCACTTGTGTGGGGCTACAAAACGGGGGGATTCCATGGCCGAGTTGCTGCGCGACAGCGTTTACCGGGCGCTGCGGCAAGCTATACTTAGCTGGGAGTTTCGACCAGGACAGGAATTGCGCGAGCAGGTCCTTGCTGAGAGGTACCGTGTCAGCCGATCTCCGGTCAGGGACTCGTTGCTGCGCCTCGAGCAGGAAAAGCTCGTTACAGTGCTGCCTCGGCAAGGCTACAGGGTCAACCCGGTCGGACTGCGCGATATCGAGGAACTGTTCGGGCTGCGCATGGTCATCGCACCGGCCTGTGCCGCCGAGGCTGCCCGCGCGGACGATGCGGCGGTGCGCACGCTCGACCGGTTCCGCGACAGCTCCATGGAAGCGATCGGGGGAGCGATCGATGACGCGGCGTTTGCCGCCTACAACAGGGAATTTCACGGTGCGGTGGCCAGTCTGGCCGGAAATAGCAGACTCGCGGCGGTTGAAACCGCGCTGGCCGAGGAGTTCGATCGGCTTGTGCTGATTGTTTTCAAGGCGCTTCGCGATCGCGTGATCCCCGAGGTTCTGGCTGAGCACAGTGCTATCATCGACGCGATTCAGGCGCATGATAGCGATACCGCGTCCCAGGGCGTCCGAACCCATATCATCAGCGCACGACGGCGCATCATGGCGATCTGGAGTATGAACGGCGGTCAGCAGGATTATCGTGAATTAACTTAGACAAGACAATCTTTAACCGTGCCGCATCGTTCGCTGGGCCTCGCTCGCTCCTTCCGTCGTCATGCCGCCGCGAGGCGTCGCGCCAGCATGACGAGGTCGGATTCGATCGATACTCTCCTTTAGCGGGAAGGAGTGATCGACTACTGATTCTTCTGCCCGTACTGGGTCGGCTCGAAGCCGACTGGCGCGCCTCCGGTTTTCTGCTTGGTCGCACTGGCCTGGCCGTACTGCTGCGGCTGGAACCCGGCCGGCGCACCCTGACTCTGCTGCTTCGTCGCGGCCGAGCCGTACTGCTGGGGCTTGAACCCCGCCGGCGCGCCCTGACTCTGCTGCTTCGTCGCAGCTGTGCCGTACTGCTGGGGCTTGAACCCCGGCGGTACTCCCTGAGTCTTCTGCTTCGAGGTCGTAGCGCTGTTGTCGGCCGGCTTCGTAGAATCCGTGTTCGATTGGGCGAGAACCGGTGTCGCGCCCAGCAGGGCGACGGCCAGTCCAACGGCCAGGCTAGTTTGAAGCTTCATGAGTATTCTCCCGAGAATAGGTTAATCGTTACGGGGGCACGAATGTTCAGAGCATCCCCCCGGTAGTCTGGCTGACAATTTGGTTAACCGACTGGATAAATCAATCGCCTGTCGGATTTTTGGGCTGCGCGAGAAGCTGCCAAGCCATGTCTTCCCCCACCTGCCACGCCGACATTCCGAGCGCATGCCCAGTTCCACACCGATTTTCGTCCGTCTAACGGTCTGGTTCTGGGGCATCTGTGCTCGGACATCGTCCGCCGCCGGTGCGCCAACCCGCGTGAGGATCAGTATATCGGTCAAACTTGCCCAGCACCGTACCCAAAATGTCACTTTTATGAGAGCGGCGGACCGAGCACGGCTGCGATTGCGGCGGCGTGGGTCTGCTGGTTGTTTTCCGCCTCTAGCCGAGCCCACGCCGCGGCTCGCAGGCGCTGCCAGCACGTCTCGTCGCGCTGAACGGCCACTACGTGATGGGCGAAACACCCTGGATCGTCGCCATCGGCAGTGAGGAGTTCCTGGTCGTGAACCCAGCCCAGTTGCCGACGCAACAGTGAGGTCGTGACAACCGGCAGGCCGAACGAGACGGCTTCATAGATTTGGTGAGGGGCGCCGGCGGCGAACCGGGTGGGGGCGACGAAAACGCGATGCGAATCGTAGAGTGACTCAGGGTCAGGGACCGCGCCTAGCAAGGTGATCCGGGGATGGTCGCAAAACCGCTCAAGACCGACCCCGGTGCCGGTGTGGCCGACCACCGTCAGCCGGGTTTGCCAGCCCAGTTCCTGTTCGATCAGTGGCATAACCTCGTCGACGAACCAGCACAGGCCGTCGTAGTTCGGACGATCCAACCCATGAGTGGCGCCGATAAGGAGCATACCTGCCCGCCTTGCGAACGGCCGCGGGGTCGGGTGGGGGACGCCAGTATGGCCGATCACTGTCACATCGGCGAAGCCGCGGTCGCGCAGTGTGGCGGCCTCGGTCTCGGTGGCCGCCACAATCTTGTCGGGGAACCCCGCGTTGCGAAGTTCGTGAGCGATGGCAGCGTTCACATCGAAGGGCACCCGCATGAGCGCGGCGTGTCCGGCCTGCCGTAGCGATGCGATCGCCTGGGTGTCGAGCACGACCAGCGGCGGCGCCCCCGGGGCGGCTTGCTGCAGGATGGGGCAGACAGTGTCCAGATTGTGCGTCCGGGCGATCCAGATCGCGTCGTAGTATCCCAGGCGCAGCGTCAAGAACTGCAGAAGCTGTTCCATGGCATGATCATGCATCACTTCGACGGTGTCGGGCATGTCGGCAAAGACCTGGGCCAGATCGAAGCGACAGCCATCAAGGGGGTAGACCGTAACCGCATAGCCGATCGATGCCATCGTTCTCACGAGATCGTTCGAGCGCACGAAACCGGATCCGATCACCCGCAATGGGACGGTATCCTCCAAAAACAAGACGCGCCTTTGCGACGCATCGGCAGTGCGGGCAAAAACCAGCGCAGTGTCGCGACGGTGCGGCGGCCTGGATGCGTGATTGGCCGCGAGATCCGCGCGGCCACCGCTGGTCTCTGCTGGCGCAGCGAGGTGGGCGCCCCCGTCCTCCAGTTGAATGGCGACCACCGCCGGATCATAGACCACCCGATAGCCGGCTTGGCGCATGCCTATGCACAGGTCGACATCGTTGTAGCCGGCTGGGACCAAGGCCTCTTCGGGGCCCTGCCGCATGTTGAGCAATCCCCGCCGCGTCATCAGGAAAGTGCCGGAGCAGAAATCGACGTCGCGCACGAAGTTGGCTTCGGGGGCAAGCGGCGAAGCGCCGCACATGTAACCCTCCGTCGATCCGTCTGGCCAGACGATGCTGCCTGCTTCTTCGATGACATTGTCGGGGCGAAGGATCATGCCGCCAACGGCGCCGATTCGCGGATCTGTCGCCATGCGGCGTAGAGCGGCGGCAATCGCCCCGGGCGCGAGTTCAGTACTCGCGTTCAGGTACAGCACGGTATCGGCGGTGGCATAGGCGAAGCCTGCGCTGCGGCCGCGCTGGGTGCCGATGTCGGTGTCGAACCTTAGGCAAGTGGCACCGCTAACGTAGCGCGCGATATAGCGAGTCTCGTCGGTCGATCCGGAGTCTACCAGGATCAGTTCGATGTTGTCGCGGTCGTTGGCTCGCAGCGAACCCAACGTGGTCAGCGCCAGCGTGAGCTGGTTGTGCAGGACGATAATGACAGAGAGCGCGGGCGCACTCGTCATCCCAAAATTCAGTCGGGTGCGGGCCGTCAGCACCGAGAGGGTGCGGGCGCGGTCGTGAGCCATGTGGAGCCGTTGCTGACCGGTCGCCGGCGGCCGATCGGGCGGTGAGGCGGCAAAACCTGGCTGCAGGTCCTCCTCCTGTGCGTCATCGGCTGAACTGGTGCCGTGGCGCAGGAAATGGGCGTAGCCGTTGCGAAACTGCTGATCCGCCACCATTGCAGCCACGTCGGGGCGGCTGGAAAGATAGCAGGCCTCGGAAAACGCAGGGCTTGGATCGAAGAGAGTGGGCGTATCGTTGCACAAATAGTGCTCAAGTGCGCAGCGCCAGGTCCTGTCGCCGATTGCGGCGGCCACGTCGGGATAGCGCTCACGGTACCAGGCGGGGTCGAAATCGGCCGAGGTGCGGACCTCCGGTTCGCGTCGGTCAAGACGGCGAAGATAATGCCAGAACGGGCCATCTGCGGCAGCTTCAGCCTCACGCGGCGGAAGCTGGGTGAGGTAGACGGCGGGATCGAACAACGGGTGGGCGATCCGGCATTCCGCGTTACCGCGCCAAAGGTAGTGGTCGTAGCCATTGACCAGGCCTTGTTTTGCCATCGCGGCGTCGGTCAGGTCGGGACAGGCGCGGCGGTAAGCGCTTTCGTCGAACAGCCAGTGGGGGGAACGCTCCAGGCAGCCGCCGCGACAATAGGCGTCGAACGCCGAAGGGAAATGTCCGGCTTCGACCAGCGCCGCCATGGCAGGATAGGCGCGCCGGTGCCAGGCCTCGTCGAACAGCATATTCGGGGAATGACCGAGACGCTGCCCGGTCTCGAAATAGAACTCGAGAACTGCCTCCGAAGACGCGTTAGCGAGCGCGGCAGTGTCGTCCCCGTAGGTAATTCGGTACCATATAGGATCAAAAACACCCCAGGCGACAGTTGTCGAGCCGGGGAGCTTGAGAAATCGTTGAGAAGGCAGATTGAGAGGCCACATAAGGATGGGTCGACCGTCATCGCGTCGCGACTCACGCTTCCCGCGATCGGACACTAGATGCCGTCTACGTAGCAACTGTTTAATGCGATTCGCTGTATTTTCACCAGCAGAACGAGGCTCCGGCTCGGAGTTGGTGATTATGAAGAATGGGTTTCAGTCGATGGCGCGAACCTGCTAGCCTGTGCCTCAGGGGGTAGGTAGATGCGAAACAATAACGATCAGAGCGCCCACCGGGGCGGCCAGTCGATTCGCTGATGGAGCCGTTTCGTATCAAGGCGAGGGAGCCGCTTTTTTTCATGCATATCCCGAAGACAGCGGGAATGAGCATGCGGCTGTACCTGAGCGAGCAGTATCATGTTGGCGATATCTGCCCGTTTCTGAATTGGCACGACCTGCTGGGGCGTGAGCGCGAGGTGGGTTCGTTCCGGCTTGTGCAGGGTCATTTCCGCTACAATCTGCGTCCGCTGCTGGCGGACGACGCGCGGGTTCTCGTCTTGCTGCGGGAGCCGTTGCGGCGGACAGTTTCGGCATTGCAGCATTTGCAGCGCGATCCCGGCTTCCACCTGGATCACAAACTGGCGCATAGTCTCTCTTTATCGGAAATGATCCGCCATCGCGAGCTGATGCGCGCCCAGCATAACGTCCAGGCACGCTACTTGTGTGCTTCGCTGCCGGCTGATCGGGTCAGCGCCTATCTGCGGGAGGCGCTGCCGCAAGACCCGCATGCCGATGCCGCCGATCGTGAAGCACCGCCAACACTGGAGCTTGCGAGGCACAGACTGGACGCGATCGACTTTGTCGGGCTGACCGAGGATCTTGGCGCCGTGGTATCGTCTATGGCCCAGTCCATGAACTATCATCCGCCGCTGTATTTTCCGTTCATCAACGAGAACCCGGCCCGCCTGAATGGGCTGCGAGGGGTGAGCGAGGAGGATCTCGGGATCCTGCGCGAGTACAACATCGTCGACCTGCAAATCTACGAGTATGCCAAACGACTGATCGAACGGCGAGTGTTCGAGCACTATATGCAGCGGCTTATCGGCGGCGGCGTGTACGCGGTTCCGTCCGGGTCCTTCGAGATTCCGATGAGCGGCGTCATGCCGGGGTCCGGTTGGTACGAACCGGAAAACCGCAACGGGGTGTGCTGGCGGTGGACCGGGCCGGGCCGGCACTTTACGATCGAGGTGCCGTTGCGCGACGATACGTCGTATCGGTTGATCGTGTCGTTCGCCGGCGACAATCCCCCTGGGCCTGGGCTGATTGGCGCGGAAGTGAATGATGTGCCGGTAGCTTTAGAGCCGGTTCAGGGGGACGACCGAAGCCTCTCGCTGGTGATTCCCGTGGGATTGCTGGCGCCGAACCTGGGGTTCTGCCGGATCCGCCTGCAGGGTCCAGAGCCGGTTCAGGTTTCCGCGTCCGATGTCCGTGCGCTGGGTGTCGCGGTGAGGCAGATTATGTTTGAATGCCTTGATGGGTAAGGCGGGCGAGGAAATGCTGAGGAAAACGCTGGCGCTGCCGGCAGTTGTCAAACCGGGAACCCATCTGGCCAATGATGTCGAATGTTGCGATCCCGCGGAACTCGGTGCGCTGGGCCCCTGCTTACCCGGTTGCTTTACGCGGCCTCCAGCATTCGACCAGTACCGCACCAGACGATGAGCAGGGTGGATTTTTATTCCTTGCCGCGCTTCACCACCCATTCGGCGATCTGCGACCGCTCAGCCAGAATTGGCAAGAAACGGCGGCGCGTGGGCGGCCTTCGTGGAGGCATCTGGGGGTTCGTGACCGCGGCGGCTATACTCACCGGTACAGCGGCCGCGCGCGAGTTGGCACCGACGTCTCAGGCTGAGTTGATCCGCGGCCTTCTGCCCAGCGTGGTCAACATTACCATCCGGACCGGGGCTACTGCCGCCCCGGACCAGGTGCAGGCGAGCGCCAGCCAGTCCGGCGCCTCCGATCGGATCGCCGTAGGCTCCGGATTTGTCATCGACCCGGCCGGGATGATCGCTACCAACTGGCATGTGGTAACGAACGCGTCAGAAATCACTGTCACCTTCTCGGACGGCACGCGCGTTCCCGCCACGGTGGTGGGTGCCTGGCGGGCGGTCGATCTTGCCTTGTTGAAGGTGGATGCGGGCCACAAGCTGCAGGCCGTCCAGTGGGGCGACAGCAGCGCGGTGCAGATCGGCGACCCTGTGCTGGCGATGGGGAATGCGTTTGGCGTGGGGCTGTCTGTCAGCGCGGGTATCGTCAGCGCGCTCAACCGCAACATCGGTGACTCGCTGGTAGATGAATTCATCCAGACTGATGCGGCTATCAATCACGGCAATTCGGGTGGGCCACTTTTCAACCTGAAGGGCGAGGTGATTGGTGTAAACTCGGCCATCATCTCACCAACAGCGGCGAACTCAGGGCTCGGTTTCGCGATACCATCCGGCGAGGCAAAGTTCGTCTTCCAGCGCATGGCCGATATGCCGGACGGCGGGCATCTCGGATGGCTTGGCGCAAAGATCCAGGCGGTGACGCCCGAGATGGCGGAGGCGATGGGTCAGCCGAACATGCGTGGATCGATTGTGACCTGGGTGCTCCCCGATCAGCCGGCCGAGAAAGCGGGGATGATTGCGGGTGATGTGATCCAGAGCCTCAACGGTGAAACGTTCCCAGACGAGCGGGCGTTGCTGCGCGAGATCACGCAGCGCAAGCCGGGCGATCAGGTCACCTTCAGGGTGTGGCGCGACGGAACGGACGTCGAGCTGAAGGTGGTGCTTCAGGCTTGGCCGAAGACGATCTGGGAGCAAAATGCGGCTCCGGCGCAGGGCGGACGTCTGACCATCCCGCACGACCTTGGCCTGGCCGTGGCACCGTTGACGGACGCGGTGCGCGCCGCGAACGAGATAAAATCCAACGTCGTAGGCGTACTACTGACCGGGGTGGCACCAGGTTGCGATGCCGCGTTACAGGGTGTGGTGCCCGGCGACGTGGTGCTTCAGGTAGGGCAGAACCGGGTGCGGAGTCCGGACGAGTTGTGGCGCGCGGTGGATCAAGCGCGCGGTGAAGGTCGGAAGTTCGGCTTGTTCATGCTGCTGCCGAAACTGCAACCCGTCGACGTGACTCAGTTTCCGGGTCCGAAATGGATCGCGTTGCGTATTGCCGCCGAGTAGCCGGATAGCGCGGCTCAGCCGGCCGCTTCGACCATCGCGCGTGCGGACTGAACGCGGTCCATCGCCTCGTCCTCGACCGCGATATCGCTTTTGTCAGCGGCTTCGTAGGCCGCTTCTGCCTCCGCCAAGCGGCGCTCGGCTTCGGCCTTGTTCACCTCGGCGAGTGGGATCGCCTTGTTCGCCAGCACCGTGCAGCGTTCAGGAGTGACCTCGGCGAACCCGCCGTCGACGAACAACCGGTCGGTAATCTTGTCGTCGTCATACAGGTCAATGGTGCCGCCGCGAAGCATGACAATCATCGGGGCATGGCCTTCCAGCACCCCGATGTCGCCCTCGGAGGCCGGGATTACGACCATGTCTACCGGACGGGACAGCAGCAGACGCTCCGGGCTGACGATTTCCAGCTTCGTCGCCATCGTCAGGCGTTCGCCTTCAGCGTTTCCGCCTTCGCCACGGCCTCCTCGATGGTGCCCACCATGTAGAACGCGGCCTCCGGCAGGTGATCATACTCGCCGGCGCAGATCGCCTTGAAGCTGCGCACGGTGTCGGCCACCGCCACCAGCTTGCCGGGAAATCCGGTGAACACTTCGGCGACGTGGAACGGCT
>DASYBP010000194.1:0-2247 GCA_036500715.1 Rhodopila sp. | reverse complement strand
CACCCATGGCGAAGGCAAGACCCGCTATGAAGTTCTCCGCACCGGCATGAACGGCCGCCTTGACTCGCTGCAGGCCGCCGTTCTGCTGTCCAAGCTGACCGTCTTCCCTGAGGAACTCCAAGCCCGCGAGCATGTTGCGCAAATCTACGATCAACGGCTCGGCAACGCCGTAACGACACCCCGGCGTGTCCCCAACAGTACCAGCGCCTGGGCGATCTACGCGATCCTGCTGCCCAACGAAGCCGCTCGCGACGGCACCCAGGCCGCGCTGAAAGCCGACGGCATTCCCACCGCGATCTATTACCCGCGGCCGCTGCACTGCCAACCTGCCTATGCCTCCCAGCACGACGGTGCTCCGCTGCCGGTGTCGGAAGACCTGGCGACCCGTATCCTCGCCCTGCCGATCCACCCGAACCTGACCGATGGGGACGTCGACCGGATCAGCAAGGCAGTGTTGGCCGCGGTATCATAAGGGCCCGCGGGTTTCGCATCGCACCATTGAAAAGGCGATGTTCACCGCTAGAATACAACCATTCATAGAATTTTTTCTGAGATGCAGCAGAGCAGGATGACCCGCCGGCGGACGCCGTTGCCATGCTGCGTCGTGTTTGTCTTATCCGCGATCGTGGCTGGTAGCCCGCATCCGGCGTCAGCGGCGCCGCTGCTGCCGTGCGGTCAACAGCCAAAAATCGACTCTGCCGAACTCACCGAGCGGGTCGAGGGCGACGCCAGAGACAAGGCGGACCTTATCCGAAAGGCGGAACCCGACCCCGGCCTGCGGGCTCTCGTGGGAACCCAGCGTCTGGACTTGCGGCAGAAATACGCGAGCGTGGAGGCATCAGCGCTCGACAGCTCCCTGCTGTGGGCGATCTGTCAGGCCATTTCGAAAGATCCCACGCAGGGCACAACCCAGAAATTTGATGAGTACTCGAAGCTGTACCGACTGCTGACCGAACCGATCCGCGGTGCGGCGCACACCGAATAGGGCCCAATCGTCTGCCGACGGTAGCGTGCGGACCGTTTCGATCAACTTGTTCGGGCATGTGACAGCGCGAACGGTTTCCGGACCCTATGGACTTGAACGAAGCTGCGGACACGTCAGCCCCATAGCGGCCAGACCGGCGCCAGCAGACGTGTTCAGCGTCCCGCCGAGCGGCCGATATAAGGGCAGATGAAAATGATAATCGCGGGGGAGAGCGGATCCATGTTCCACAACCGGTTGTTCCAAATCCTGGCGCCACTCGCCGTCTCGGGGTGTTTCGCAGGGGGCGTCTGCGCACAGGTCGTCGGGCCGGACTACCCGGTGCCGCCGTCGATCGAATACGGGCCGCTCTATCGCGATGTGGAGCTGGCTTCGATCTTCCCCGACAGCAAGACATTCCCCGACCTGATACCGTCCGCTGCGCCCTCGGCTGTCCTGCTCGATTACGACACGACCCGAGGAAACCCCGGTTTCGATCTCGAGGCTTTTGTCGAACAGTATTTTTCTGGCCCAACACCGCCTGGCCCGGCGGTCAATCCGGCCGCCGCCGGCCAGCACATGCTCGATTACGTCGAGAGTCTCTGGCCGGTGTTGCAGCAATCGGCCACTTCGGTGCCGGCCTACTCGACCCTGCTCCCGTTGCCTTACCCTTACGTCGTTCCCGGCGGCCGCTTTCGTGAGGTCTACTACTGGGATTCCTACTTCACCATGCTGGGTCTCGAGCAAGACGGCCAGCATGCGCTGGCGGTCGACATGCTCAAGGATTTTGCCTACGAGATCGACCAGTACGGCCACGTTCCGAACGGCAACCGCAGCTATTATCTCAGCCGATCGCAACCGCCGTTTTTCTCCCTAATGGTCGAGCTGATCGCGCAATACGACGGGCCTGCCACCTACACCACCTACCTGCCGCAGCTGCAGGCGGAATACGCCTACTGGATGCAGGGCGAAGACGAACTCCGGCCCGGGCGCGCCGCACGCAACGTCGTGCAACTGCTCGACGGAACGATATTGAACCGTTACTGGGATGACCGCCGCGCCCCGCGGGATGAGTCCTACAAGGAGGACGTGCAGACCGCGGCCCAGTCGTCCCGCCCGGCGCCGGAGGTTTGGCGCAACCTGCGTGCGGCGGCTGAATCGGGCTGGGATTTCAGTTCACGCTGGCTGGCCGACGGCGCAACGTTGTCCACCGTCCAGACGCTCGCGCTGCTGCCGCCCGATCTCAACAGCCTGCTGGTACACCTGGAGAGGACCCTGGCGAAGGC
>DASYBP010000193.1:0-7153 GCA_036500715.1 Rhodopila sp. | reverse complement strand
TAGCCATTTCTGGAGCAATCGTTGCGGAACGGGCAGGAACAAGACTGCGAAACTTTTACTACTGCGGGTATTTGCCCCCACAATACGCGCAGTGATCGTGGATTCGTGCTTCTTATCGTGCTATGGTGGCTCGCATTGCTGATGTTCCTTGCGATGCAAATCATCAGTGGCGCACGCACGTCGGTGCTGATCGCGGCCAACATCCGTGGCAGCGCAGCGGCGGAGGCGCAGGCTGACGGCGCGATAAACGAGGCGATCTTCCAGATTCTTACGCAGGTGTGGAAAGTCGACGGGCAAACCCATGTCCTTCGAGGGTCGCAAGCGGCGATCGAGGTGCGGGTTGACGATGAGGCGGGGAAAATCGATCCGAACGTGGCGCCGGCCGTGCTGATGCAGGCGATGTTGCGGGCCTGCGGGGCCTCGCAAAAGACCGCGGCGGAACTGGCGGAGGCGATTTCCGAATGGCGGAGCCTGGACCTGCTGCGATCGACCAATGCTACGAAGGCGTCGCCGTATCGCCTTGCAGGGCGCAGCTACGTGCCGCCGAACACGCGATTTGTCAGTGTGGACGAACTCGGTCTAGTTCTCGGCATGACTGCGCAGTTTCTTACCTGTCTGGAGCCCCATGTTTCCGTTTACTCGCTGTCGGTTCCATCGCTGCAGACGACCAATGATCCGATGGTCCGAAAGGCGCTTTTGGAAGCCTACCCCTATGATACGCCACAACCGGTAGCCGCGACCGCTCCCGAGGTCGCGGTTATTCGGGTTACCGCGACTGCACAACGAACAGATGGCAGCCAGTTCCGTCGTATTGCGGTGGTGCGCGTCGTCCCTGCGGAACCGGAAGAGAATTTCATCTACAAGATCCTTCATTGGGAAGGGTCTGCCGACTGATGGCTGTGGTTGCCTTCCGTGCAACGAACCGTAATCGGAAGCAGAACGCACGCTGATCTATGTTGTTCAGCCCGAATGCCTTCGGGAACGCATCAAGGCGGTTTTTGCTTATATGCCGAAATCTACATCCGGTCGACAATGTGGCGTTCACCCGAAAACCCCATGTCGGCGCCATGGCCGGACATAGTCAGACATTGGAATCGGAGCCGACACGGCGGGACCTTCTCTCGCTCGTCACCATTGCCGGCGCTGCGATCGGCGCCGGGGCGATCGCCTGGCCGCTGGTCGACAGCATGGAGCCTGCCGCCGACGTGGTTGCCGCCGGGGCACCGATCGATATCGATCTGTCGAAGATCGCGCCAGGCCAGCAGATCGTAGTCCTGTGGCGCGGGGCGCCGATGCTGATCGTCAACCGTACACCGGCGCTGTTGAAGACGCTGCAGGAACCCAGCGTAGTGTCACGTCTGGCGGATCCCGATTCATCGGTGCATCAGCAGCCGCCCTATGCCGAGAACTGGCATCGGTCGGTGAAGCCCGAGTTCGCTGTGCTGGTCGGCATTTGCACCCACCTCGGCTGTCTTCCGGGTTACGTACCGAATCCAGACCCGACGACCCCGGCACCGAACTGGCCGGGTGGGTATTTCTGCCCTTGCCATGGGTCCAAGTATGATCTGGCCGGGCGGGTGTACAGTGGCGTCCCGGCGCCGTACAATCTACCCGTACCGCCCTATCGCTTTATCGACGACAAGACCGTGCGTATCGGCGAGAATCCGCCGGGCGCCACGTTCGAGCTGACCTCCGTCGTTCAGATGTAACGGCGCCTGCCTCGACCTGGCGGCGGGTTCCGTGCGAACCTGCGACTGGCAAAAGGAGGGATCAGCGCATGACGACAGGGCCTCTCGCTCGATTCAAGGTCATCGACCTCAGCCGGGTGCGAGCCGGCCCGACGGCGGTGCGGCAATTGGCGGACTGGGGCGCTGACGTTATCAAGATCGAATCACCGGATGGGGACGCCGGGCTGGGCGGCGAGCGGCATGGCCCGGACTTTCAGAACCTGCACCGCAACAAGCGCAGCCTGACGCTCAATCTGAAATCGCCGGAGGGCCTGGCGGTGATGCGGCGCCTCGTGGCGCGTACCGATGTCGTGGTGGAAAACTACCGGCCGGACGTGAAATTCCGCCTGGGCGTCGACTACGAGAGCCTGAAGGCGATCAATCCGCGCATCGTCTATGCCAGCATTTCCGGGTTCGGCCAGGACGGGCCCTATCGCGATCGTCCCGGCTTCGACCAGATCGCTCAGGGCATGGGCGGGCTGATGTCGATTACCGGCGAGCCGGGGCGCGGCCCGATGCGGGTCGGCATTCCGGTCGCCGACCTGACCGCGGGGGTGTTCGCCGCGATGGGCATCCTGATCGCGCTGCTGGAGCGCGAACAATCCGGCGAGGGGCAGTGGGTGAAGAGTTCTCTGCTGGGGGCGCAGATCTCGATGCTGGATTTCCAGGCGGCGCGGTGGACGATCGCCAAGGATGCGCCGGGCCAGGCGGGCAACAACCATCCCACCAGCATCCCGACCGGGGTGTTCCAGACCGCGGACGGATACATCAACATCGCGGCCGCCGGCGACGATATCTACCGCCGGCTGTGCAAGGCGCTGAATGCGGAGCATCTGGCGGCCGATCCGATGTATGCGACCGGGCAGGCGCGTTCGGCGAACCGGGACGCGCTGAACGAGGCGATCGGGGCGATCACGCGTGAGCGACCCTCGGCGGACTGGATCGAGGCGTTGAACAAGGCCGGGGTGCCATCTGGGCCGATCTATAAAATGAACGAGGTGTTCGCCGATCCGCAAGTGAAACATCTGGCGATGACGCGCGTCGTGCCGCATCCGGTGCTGGGCGATGTGGAGGTTGTCGGGCAGCCGATCGAGCTCAGCCGCACGCCGTGGTCCGTTCGCACTGCCTCGCCGGAGCCGGGCGAACACACCGATGCGGTGCTGGCGGAACTGGGGTACAGCGCGGCGGAGATCGTGTCACTACGTGCCGCGAAAGTAATATAAAAACTGGAGGATATAACTATGGATTTCAACGGGAAGGTGGCGCTGATCACCGGCGGTGGCGGCGGCATCGGCCGAGCGACGGCACTGGGTTTTGCGCTGCGTGGGGCGAAGGTGATGGTGGTGGATGCCGACGCGGACACCGGCCACGCCAGTGTCGATATCATCGCGCAACGTGGTGGTTCGGCTGCGTTCGTGCGGGCGGACGTTACGCAATCGGCGTCGGTGAGGGAGTATGTTGAGAAAACGTTGGCGGCGTATGGACGGATCGACGCGTTCTTCAACAACGCCGGCATCGAGGGCAAGGTCGTTCCGACGCAGGAGTTTGACGAGGAAGTGTTCGACCGGGTCATCGCGGTCAACCTGAAGGGTGTGTTCCTCGGTTTGCGCCACGTCCTGCCGGTGATGCTGACGCAGGGATCGGGGGCGGTGGTAAACACTGCCTCGGTGGCCGGGCTGGTGGGCTCGCCGGGGATGCCGGCTTATGTTGCGTCGAAGCATGGTGTGCTTGGGCTGACGAAGGTCGCGGCGACAGACGTTGCGGGTTTTGGCGTGCGGGTGAACGCGGTTTGTCCCGGTCCGGTGGAAACGCGGATGATGCGCTCGCTGGAAGCGCAGCGGAACCCGAACAATCCGGAGAGCGTGCACGCCGCCTACTCGGCCGGTATTCCGACCGGGCGCTATGCGTTGCCGGAGGATATTGCAGGGGCAGTAATGTATCTGTGTTCCGACCTCTCGGGTGACGTGACGGGCACACACATCGTCATCGACGGCGGGCGGAGCGGTTCAGGCGGTGTTGCTGCGCCGAAACGGACATAGGGGGAGCAAGATGGAAGACGTGTTCGAGATCATCGGCACCACGCGCTCGATGCGCCGGCTGAAGCCGGTTCCGGTGCCGGATGAGATGATCAAGAAAATCCTGTTGGCGGGGACCGCGGCCGCCAACGGCGGCAACAATCAGACGTGGCGCTTTCTGGTGGTGAAGGATCCGGCGATCAAAAAGGCGGTTCAGATCTGGTACAAGAAGGCGTTCGATGAGGTGGTTGGCCCGCGCTACGCCACCAGTCTGCCGCCGCCGGGGGTAACGGGCGAGAAGTATTCTCGCCAGCACGGCGCGGTGGCTTACCTGACGGAGCACTTTCATGAGGCGCCGGTGTGGATCGTTGCTTGCCTGAAAGATGGGGCGAACCCGTCGCGATGGGCCGGGTCCTCGATCTATCCAGCGGTGCAAAACATGTTGCTGGCAATACGAGCGCTTGGGCTGGGCTCGACCTTAACCACGCGGCATTTGCTGTATGAAAAGGAAGCCGAGGCGGCGCTGGGTTTGCCGGAGGGCGTGCATTCGTATGCGATCCTGCCGATCGGCTATCCGATGGGCAAATTTGGGCCGGTCGGGCGCGGGACGCTGTCGGATTTTGTCTATCTGGACAAGTGGGAGGAGCCGTATCCGGCGGTCGCGGGCGCCTGAGCCGTACGAGTCCGATCCGGCCCGCGGGCGAGATCCGCACCCCGGGCCGGCGCCAGCACGCCTTATTTCTCCACAGCCAGGGACGCCATGCTCTCCAACACGCCATCCCGTCGGATAAGCCCGTGGAACAGGGCCGCCGCGAGATGGGCCAGGAACGTCGCGAACAACAGATACGCCAGGACGGTGTGCGACTGGCGCAAGACCGCGTAGAGTTCGGCGTCTTGCGGCAGAATCGGCGGGAGGTGCCAGGGTCCATACAGCACGATCGGGTAGCCGCCGGCTGAAAGCATGCCCCATCCCACCAGGGGCATGATGAACATCAGGGCGTAGAGCAGGAGGTGCGAGGCGTGAGCGGCCAGGCGCTGGATCGGCGGCAGCGTGTCCGGAAGCGGCGGTGGCGGGCTGATCAGCCGGTTCGCGAAGCGGAGCATGACCAGGATCAGAATAGCGATCCCAAGCGGCCTGTGGATCGACAACAGCAGACTGTAGCGATCCGAGACGGTGGCCGCCATCCCCGCACCAATGAACAGCATGGCCAGCAGCAGCACGGCCATCAGCCAGTGCAGCAGTCGGGACGGTATCGAGAAATGCGGACCGGCGGTGCTCACGACTTGCCTCCCCCTCGAACTTCCTGGGGTGTGACCGCGCTGGGCGGCTTCTCACCCTTCTCCCCCTCGCGGAGAGTGAACGAACGAGAATAGGCGGACGAGCGCGCGCTCAGGATCGGATCGTCGGATAGCTCGATCCCAGGGGGCAGAACCGTGGGGTCGTAGTTCACGTCGATACAGGGACCACCATCATCCTCGCTCGACAGCTTGTCGATCGTCACCACCCCGGCTTCCACCTGCTGGCGGTCGGCGGGCCAGGGCAAGGTGGGATTCGTCGGGTCGCTCGGCTGTCCGACGGTGATCATCAGGCGCCATCGCACCGGATGTTCCGCGACCTCGGCGATCAGCGCATCGAACATATAGTTCTTTCCGGCCGATGCGGGTGCCGGCCCGGCCGCAGCAAACGCGTCGACCGGCACGGTGGACCAGCGCACCGGGGTCACCTCGCCGGCTGCATTGACGAGGCGGAACACATGCAAGGCGTTATATTTCGTATTGGCAAATCCCGATGCGACGGGCCGATCCTTGATGATACCGATCGCGGCGACGAATTCCGGATGGGCGGCAGCGAATGCCTGCATTTTCGCCGGGTCGGGTTTGCCGGTCGTGGGGTCAGGCTTCGATGCGAGCATCTGGTCGTAGAACGCCTGCGCCGAGGCGACAGGGAAGACGGGAAGGTCGATCATCCCGGTGCGCCATTCCTCCGCCCCCGCGGGCAGGAAGCGGAGGGCCAGACTGCGCACCGTCGCCGTTTCGTCGGGTATGAACGGCATTCCGCCCGCGAACGCGATCCGCCCGACCACTGGCACCCGGCCCGGCGCGAAGACTGCGGCCTTAGAAAGGGAAGCTGCCTTCCCACTGCTGTCGAACCAGCCAGTCGCGCAGATCCCTTTCGCGTGGTTGCGGCGGAAGCCAGGGTGCGGTCCGTTTACCGCCTCGAAGCCAGCGATCATCCGTTCCTGAGTGAGCCGGTCGGGCGACAGCCAGCCGCCGACGTAGGCGAACGCCCCTGCCGAGACAAGCACGACCACGCCGATCAGACCGAGTCTCAAGACCGTCGCGGCGGCGCTCAGCTTCGCCGGAGCGCTGGTCGGATCTTGCGCGTTATTTGGCACCTGATTTGCTCCGACCTGTGAGACGACCCGATGGTCACCCGAGGGCGGCAACCGACCCCGCCCAAATCACCGAATAGAACAATGCGACTTTCGTCACGCAAACCATGGGCATGCGAAATGTAGACATACAAAGCGTGGGCCGTTCCAAAAAGAACGTCATCGGTCACTTTGAGGTCATCGCTTCCGATTGCGCAGCCGGTCGGGCTAACCATAGCCGCTCGAGCAATGGCGCTGGACGACGCTCTGCGGGCGGGGAATGAGCGGAAACAAATGTAGACCGGTGAACCACGGATCGATGGACGACGATTCCCCGAAGCGCGCTATCCGCCCTCGATCCGCGGGATGAAGAAAACCTCCGCATCCGGCGGGACCGGCTGGAAATAGCCGGTCTCGTGATATTCGCCGTTGATGGCGACGGTCGTTTCCTCTTCCAGATGGCCACCCAGACCGGGAAACAAATCGTCCATCGCCTTCAGCACGCCACGCAGGTTCTTCGCCTCCACCTCGAACTCGCGCACGCCGTTGGTGTAACGGCGCGCGAATCCCGACGTGAAGACGACGCGTGCCGTCATCTCAGTCTGACACCGCGGCGAGCACACGCGGCGGCGACATCGGCAATTCGGTCATCCGCTTGCCGGTTGCCATTTCGATAGCGTTGGCGATCGCCGCCATTGGCGGGCAGATATTCACCTCGCCGACACCTTTGGCGCCGTACGGATGGGTCGGGTTCGGCACTTCGACCAGAACAACGTCGATCATCGGCAGGTCGGACGCGACTGGGCAGCGGTAGTCAAGGAAGCCGGGGTTATCGAGCTGACCATGCGCGTTGTAGATGTATTCCTCGTTCAGCGCCCAGCCGATGCCCTGGACAACCCCGCCCTGGATCTGCCCCTCCACGTAGGCCGGGTGGATGGCACGACCGACATCCTGGGCGGCGACGAAGCGCAGGATGGTTACCTTGCCGGTTTCCGGATCAACCTCCACGTCGCAGAATTGGGAGGCGAAGCCTGGCGCC
>DASYBP010000192.1:0-2673 GCA_036500715.1 Rhodopila sp. | reverse complement strand
AACCACGCTCCGCTGCTGATCGCCGAGCAGTTTGGCACGCTGGCGGCGTTGCATCGCGGGCGGATCGACCTCGGGCTTGGCCGGGCGCCGGGGTCCGATCAACTGGCGGCCCGGGCGATGCGGCGTAATCTGGCGGCGGATATCGACCAGTTCCCGCAGGATGTCGTCGAACTTATGCGCTACTTCCTGCCCGCTGAGCGAAACCAGCCGCTGCAGGCGGTCCCCGGCGCGGGCGAAGACGTGGAAATATGGATCCTGGGGTCGAGCACATTTGGCGCGCAACTGGCCGCGCATCTGGGCCTGCCTTACGCCTTCGCCTCACATTTCGCGCCCGGCGAGATGCAAGAGGCGGTGGCGATCTACCGCGAGCGTTTCCGTCCCTCCGACCGGCTGGAAAAGCCGCACGTGATGTTGGGTGTCAATGTGTTCGCCGCCGAGACGGATGCTGAAGCCCACCGGCTGTTCTCCTCGCTGCAGCAGGCGTTCGTGAACCTGCGACGCGGACGGCCGGGCAAGCTGCCGCCTCCGGTGGATGATTTTGCCGCCGGATCGGATCGTTACACCAGAGCGATGTTGGCCGATGCTCTGTCCTGTTCCGTTGTCGGTGGGCCGGGGACGGTGCGCGAGGGCGTGAAGGCGTTCGTCGAAGCCACCGGCGCGGACGAACTGATGGTGACGGCACAGATCTTCGACCATTCCGCGCGGAAACGATCGTTCGAGATTCTCGCTAGTGAAGCGTGCGCGCATGAAGTCGTGAAGACGGTCTGATCCGGGCCTGGAACCCGCCGGCGGCGTCCTTCGTTGCTGTTATATTCAGCGAATAGGAATCGCCATGACCCTCGGGAGCACAACTGAAACGACATGGTCCGCTGATCGGCGCCGGTTATTGAAGCTGACGGGCGCCTTGGCTGGCGCAACGGGGTTCGGTCTGGCAAGCGGGGACGCGCAGACGTCGCGGCAGGCTGAAGCGACGGTTGGCTCGCAGGAAATCGGCGGGCTGCGCAAGGGCATGTTCAGCTTCATGCTCGCCAGCGAGCAGTTCCCCACTACGGAACTGGTCAAGCTTGGCGCCCATGCCTCGCGGGCAGGGTTTCAGGTCCTGTCCACCAGCGATCACCTGCAGCCGTGGCAGGCCAACGAAGGCCATGTCGGGCAAGCGTGGGTCATGATGGGTGCGCTGGGGGCACAGTCTCATAGCTGGATGGGCACAACGGTCACCTGCCCTACTCTGCGTTACAACCCGGCGGTCGTCGCGGAGGCGTTCGCGACGCTCAGCCATCTATATCCTGGGAGGGTGTTCCTGGGTGTTGGGTCCGGCGAGGCGCTGAACGAACAGGTCGCGGTTGGCGACTGGCCCAAATGGCAGGAGCGATGGGACCGGCTGATCGAGGCGATCGCGGTGATCCGGCAGCTTTGGACCGGCCAGGACGCATCGTTCAAAGGCAAGTATTACAATGTGACCGCGAAGCTCTACGACCCGCCCGCTCGGCCGATTCCGTTGCTGACCGCGGCCAACGGCAAAAAGTCGATGCGTCTCGCGGGTCAGCACGGCGACGGATTGGTGACCGATCCGCTGACCTGGATGCAGCACAAGTCGGAATGGGAAGGCGGGGCGCGCGCCGCGGGCAAGAACCCCGCGGACATGCCCGTTCTGGTGGAGCAATACGCTGTCGTCGGCGACCAGCAAGCCGCCAAGCAGGCCGCCGAATTCTGGCGCTTTGGACCCAAGGCGTTTAAGACGCTGTACAATGTTCCGAGTCCGGTTGAGATCCAGCAGCAGGCCGAGGCAGGGACGCCGATCGAAGAAGTGCAGAAATCATGGGCCATCGGGACTGATCCCGCTGTCCATATAAAAAAGATGCATGAGCTGTTCGAAAGCGGCGCCAGCATCGTCAACATCCACTCCGGTCAGCCCGATCAGGTGCGCGTCATCGACTTCTACGGCGAGCACGTATTGCCGGCGGTCAGGCACGCCCCTCAAACCCAAACATTGTAACGCTTCGAGAGGGGCTGTTTCATTGTGATACAGCCCTTTTGTAACTATCGGAATTTGCCCTCAGATGGAAAAGCGCGTCACGACCTACAAGTTCGTTACTTGGTATCCGGCCAGGCGGCGGAAGAGCATTGGCGACCCTTTGTGCTTCATGGCGGGGTATCCAGCGTGCTACACCGCGCCTGAATAGGGAGGTTACTGTGGCCGAGCAAACCGAAGGTGAGAAACCACAGTTCAAGACACTGATGCAGCAGACGCCGACCACCAGGATTCTGGCCGTCGGCACCTTCGCCCCTGGAACGGACATGTCGCAGGTTCAGCGCATTTTGCCGACCGGGGTTCGCGAGACCGCTCAGCTCGATCTCGCTGGCAAGATCGACCAGTGGTATTCGTTGGAAGACCGGCCGGGTGTCGTCTTCATCCTGAATATGACCGACACTCAGGCAGCGCACGCCATGCTGGAGGAGCTGCCATTCGGCAAAGCCCATCTGATGACGTTCCAGCTCACGCCGATCGGTCCGCTCAATCCCCTCCGCCAGCTGCTGGTACCGGCTGCAACAAAAGGCACGTGTTAGTTGCAGAATTCGAGAATTTCGAGACACGCTGCGATATTTGCCTCTCGCTCCGTTGCCGCCGCGGCGCTTAAGTTTTCTGCTGGCCTTCGTTCCGGATCAGTCAAG
>DASYBP010000191.1:0-2458 GCA_036500715.1 Rhodopila sp. | reverse complement strand
GGCCGTCGTGAGGTCGGTGCGGTCGGACAAGGCGTGGGGTGGGACGTCTATAAGCTGACCACTGTGACCGGCGCCGTTAGCTTGCGCAAGGTTGAGGGTCGCGATGTACTGGCGACCACGGAGCATCACGACCCGATTTTCGCCGACGCCGAAGAGTATGTGCGCCACGGCACGTTGACAGCGTTCAAGTCCGATCCCGGCTTTCTCGGCAAGGAACCCCACAACCCCGACCTGTACAACCGCAAGCCGACCGGCCCCGCCGTCTGGGGCATGAGCATCGATCTGAATGCATGTATTGGCTGCAACGCTTGCGTCGTCGCCTGCATGGCCGAGAACAACATCCCCACGGTCGGCAAGCAGCAGGTGATCCACGAGCGGGAAATGCACTGGCTGCGGATCGATCGTTACTACGAGGGGTCCCCCGACGCCCCTGACATTCTGTTCCAGCCGGTGCTGTGCCAGCACTGCGAGCAGGCCCCCTGTGAGATCGTCTGTCCGGTGGGGGCAACGGTGCATGATCAGGAAGGCCTGAACGTGATGGTCTACAACCGTTGCGTCGGCACGCGGTTCTGTTCCAACAACTGTCCTTACAAAGTAAGGCGCTTCAACTACTATGACTTTACCAAGGGCGAGCCTCGTCCGGCGATTGCCCGCAACCCGGAGGTCACCGTCCGCGCCCGCGGCGTCATGGAAAAGTGCACATTCTGCCTCCAACGAATCGCCGCCGCTCGGATTGATGCTGATGCGGCCAATCGCCCGATCGGTGCCAACGAGGTGAAAACCGCCTGCCAGGCCGCGTGTCCAACGCAGGCCTTCACGTTCGGAAACATGGCCGAGGGCGGCGATATCGCCGAACGGAAAAAGAGCCCGCTGACTTATTCGTTGCTGGACGACCAGAACACCAAGCCGCGGGTGACGTACGAGGCACGGGTCACCAATCCTGCCGAGGGCACAGGCGCATGAGGGTCGTCGAACCCGTGGTGCTGCCAGGCAGCAACAATCCGGATATGACGGATCATGTCACCAGCCTGGCGCTGCGCGACAAGGCGTTCTTCTGGTGGTGGATCGCCGTTGCCCCTGCGGCCGGGCTGACCGCTGTTCTGATTGGCTCTATACTTTATCTGTTTTACGCGGGCGTGGGCATCTGGGGCATAGACTGGCCGGTCGCCTGGGGCTTTGCGATCATCAATTACGTCTGGTGGATCGCCATTGCCAGCGGCGGCACATTCATTTCGGCGCTGTTCTTCCTGACCCGGTCCGAGTGGCGCAGCTCGATCAACCGCATCGCCGAATCCATGACCCTGTTCGGTGCCGCCTGCGCGGGAATCTATCCGATCCTGCACCTCGGCCGGCCCTGGTTCTTCTATTGGTTGTTTCCTTATCCTAACAGCATGGATCTCTGGCCGCAGTTCCGCAGCCCCCTGCTTTGGGACTTCTTTGCCATCCTGACCTATATCAGTTCATCCGTGATGTTCTGGTATCTGGGCCTGCTGCCTGATCTTGCGTCGATGCGTGACCGAGCACTGACGCGGACGAAGCAAATGGTTTATGGCGCAATGGCACTTGGCTTCCGTGGAACCGGCAGGCAATGGCATCACTACCATGCGGTGTATGGCGTTCTTGCCGCAATCATGACGCCGCTGGTGTGCTCCGTGCACAGCGTCGTCGGCCTGGACTTCGCCGGCGGCGCCACGGTGGGGTGGCATTCCACGATGTTCCCGCCGTTATTCATCTTCGGCGCCTTCCTGTCCGGTTTTGCCACCGTGCTGCTGCTGGTGATCCCGCTGCGCCGCCTGCTGCGGCTGGAACGCTACATGACGACGCATCACATCGACGTTCTTTGCCGCCTGATGCTGACCAGCAGCCTGTTCGTCGGTTACGCCTATATCATGGAGCTGTTCGCCACCTATTACGGCGGCGAAAAGGCGGAGATCATCACTTACCACGAGAAAGTCTTCGGCTATTACGCCGGCATCTTCTGGGCCACGGTCCTGTTCAACGTGCTGCTGCCGCAGTTGCTGTGGTTCGGCGCCATGCGCCTCAATCAACTCGTCGTCGCCCTGATCTCGATCGGCGTGATCATCGGCATGTGGTGCGAGCGTTTCACCATTGTGGTAGTCGCTTTGCATCGTCCCCGGCTGCCGTCGTCCTATGGCGTGTATCACGCCACCGTCTGGGACTGGCTGACGATGATGGGCACCGTCGGGTTCTTCATCTTTGGCATTCTGATGATCGTGCGCCTGATCCCGGTGATTTCGATGTTCGAGATGCGCGAGATCCTCGCGCCGCGCCGCCCATGAGAACCGTTGTCGCCAGCTTCGCAACCGAATCAAGCCTGGTCGAGGCGCTGCCCCGGTTGCGCCGTCTAGGCTCGATCGAGACCTATACGCCGAAAGCACTGGAAGGCGAGCATCCGCCCTCCATTCTGCCGCTGATCGTGCTGATCGCCGGTATTCTC
>DASYBP010000190.1:0-16401 GCA_036500715.1 Rhodopila sp. | reverse complement strand
AGGACGAGGAAGAACTGGCGATGGATTATGCCGTCGCGGTGAACGAGGAACTCCTCGCCTTGAAGGCAACCGGCGTCGATGTGGTGCAACTGGACGAACCTTGGGTGCGCACCGCGCCCGACAAAGCGGTCCGTTACGGGGTGCGCGCAATCGATCGGGCGCTGGAGGGGATCGGAGGCCCGACCGTTATCCATCTATGTTTCGGCTACGCCGCGGTGGTTTCGGAAAAACCGAATGGCTACGGGTTCCTGCCGGAGCTTGGGGATACGGTCGCGCAACAGATTTCCATCGAGGCGGCGCAGCCCAGGCTCGACCTGGGGGTGCTGCGCGATCTTGCGGGCAAGACGATCATGCTGGGTGTGCTGGATCTGGGAGACGCGGGCGTCGAGACAGCCGAAACGATCGCCGCACGTATCCGCAATGGATTGCAGTTCGTCGCAGCAGACAAGCTGGTACCGGCTCCGGATTGCGGGATGAAATACCTGTCGCGCGATTCGGCGTTCGGCAAGCTGAAGGCGCTTGCCGACGGGGCCGCGATCGTCAGGCGGGAATTGACCGGATCATGACGAGGTAGGTCTGCCGGCGATCCGGTCGATCTCGACGTCCGAGTATCCTGCTTCGGTCAGAACTTCCCGCGTGTGCTGTCCAAGCTGCGGCCAAGGTCGATGCACGTTGGGCGGCGACTTCGAGAACCGGGCCGGTATCGATGGGATAATGACACCGCCTTCCACCGGATGCTCGTGCGACTCGAAATAACCCGTCTCGGTCAGATAGGGTTCGGTGAACAAATCGTCCAGACTGTTGGCCTTACCGCAAGGAATATCCGCCGGCCGCAGCTCCGCCAGCCATTCGTCCGTTGTCCGCTGCTTCATACCTTCGGTCAGCGTCGCATAGACCGCGCCGATGTTGGCGGATCGTGCCCGAACCGAATTGAATCTTGGATCGTTGATCAGGTCCGGCACACCCATCGCCTCGAACAGCTTGCCCCACTGGGCATCACTGTGGGCGATTACGCTGATATAGCCGTCCTTGGTCTGATACGGCCGGCGGTGCGGTGTGAGCATCCGGGCGTAGCCGAGGCCTTTCTCCGGCTCGCCCAGCGTGCCGAACGACAGATGCTCGACCAGCGCGAAGGACAGAATCGTTTCCATCATAGGCAAGTGAATCTCTTGTCCCTGCCCCGTCCTTTCACGATGGAACAGGGCCATCCCGATCATCGAGGCCAGCATCGCCCCGGTCAGCTTATCCACCACGACGGTCGGAAAGTAACGTGGCGCCCCATCCGGGCCGGCGTTCAAGGAGGCGATGCCGGACACACCCTGAATGAGGTCATCGTAGGCTGGGAACTCCTGCAAGGAGCTGCCCTTGCGAAAGCCGCTGGCGGCCGCATAGATCAGTTTCGGGTTGCGTGAGGACAGCGTCGCATAGTCCAGTCCAAGCCGGTTGGCCGCGCCTATCCGCATGTTATGGACGAAGATATCGGCGGTTTCGACCAGACGCAGCATCGCCTCCCGCGCCTCCGGCTTTTTCAGATCAAGCGCGACGCTGCGCTTGTTGCGGTTCAGGTTGGCGAAATACGACCCCATGCCCGGCGTGCGGGACGGCCCGATCAGACGCGTCGAATCCCCTTCGGTCGATTCGACCTTGATCACGTCCGCGCCCATGTCGCCCAACGTCTGCGAGCAATAGGGACCCAGCACGACGGTGGTGACGTCGATGACGCGGATACCGGAGAGCGGGCCGGTGGGCTGTGTCACGATGGTTTCCTCGTATTGGCAGCCGAAGCATCGCCGTCTGCTTTCGGCTTGGCAACCGCCGCGTTCGCGCCTGTCCGGTCGGCGCGGTCCTAACTAATCCCGCGCCGGCTTCAGATCGATCAGCGGCGTGCCGTCCAGGCAGTCCAGGCCGCGGACAATCACAACGTTGCCGCTGACCGACATCAGCTCGACAACCGAGGACGCAATCGGGTTCGGCCGCACCGGCGACCGCAATGCGAATGTGCCGCACGGCTGGCCCGACACGCGCGGGTTCTGAACCAGCAGGTCCCGGCGCGCCTCGTGCATCCAGTAAAGCACTTGAAGCCGCGGGCAGGCTGCCAGACCCTGCAGCGCCTGTTCCCACCGCGCATCGAGTTCGATCCGGCACTCCGGTCCTGTCGGCTCGCCCTGACGAGGACAAAGATCCCGTGTCGGCCAAGGCGTCCGAATGCGACCGATGAAATAGACCTCGGCATCAGGGCGCTCCGGCAGTGTCGTGGCGATTTCGCCAGGCCGGATGGTTTCCGTTGAAGTCATCCTTTGGCTACAGGACGAGCCGGCGAACGGAGCCGGTATGGTCTCCCTCGATACCATCAATGTCGATACCATCAATACGGTAGAATGCAATCTCTTGCGGCGCTGTCCGGAATTATCTAGCGCGCTCGCGAATGTGATCGCGAGCAGGAATCTTGGTCGAATAGTTCACGCGATTGGTTAGTTGCGTTCGTATCGAACACGCGGTGGTTGTGATTCAGCGTTCTCGCTACGCCAAGACGGGCACTTAATTGTTTCGGCGCTTGTTAGGTTGTATAAAAGGTCTGTGCTACGCGCAGTACAACTGACCTGCCTCACGCACGCCGACGCATATTTAGCCCTCGTTCACCGGGTAACTATCAGACAAGTTGGATTTATCGCGCGGACCACACGCTGTTGTTTTGCGTGCCCCCGTCATTGTGAATAACAATCAAAGGCGAAAGTTTGTGGCTGTCGTTGTTATGGCGACCTGTGTCACCCAGCCCGAGGAAAGCCCAAGTGAAAAGACCCCTGGAGGTAGATCCGACTGAGTCCCTCGACGCATTTCAGCTTGAGGAGTTCCTGCCCTATCGTCTTGCGGTCGCCGCCGAGGCGGTGTCGCGGCTGATCATTCGCCAGCATCTGGCGAAATCGGGCCTTGGTATGCCGGAATGGCGGCTGCTGGCCGCGGTTGGCCGGTTCGGCGTCCTGTCACCGACCGCCGCTGGTGAGCACACCGCGATGGACAAAGTCAAGGTCAGCCGTGCAGCGGCCAGCCTCGTGTCGAGTGGCTTGCTGCGGCAGACCCAGGATCCGGATGATGGCCGCGGACGCTTGCTGCGGCTCACTCGGAAGGGTTCGACGCTCTACGCCAACGTGGCCCCGACTGCCGAGCAGATCGAGGACGCGCTGATGAGCGGTCTGAGCAAGACCGAGTGGCGGGCGCTGCACAGGGCCCTGACCAAGCTGTGGGAGCACGCCCGCTCACTGCTGGACACGCCGGAAGCGGTCAATCACGGCTAACGAGAACGCCGCAATTGGGAGCCTGCACGGGCATCTTGCGCCGATCGGGCGATGGCGCGTCAATAGGACGATGCCGTTGCAGGGGACCGGACGTTTCATGACCATCGACACCGCCACGCTCGCCGCGCTCTCGGGGGTTTCCACCGCCACCGTCACCACGGTGTTGCTGAAGAAGGGGCTGCGAAATGTCTGGATGCGCGGCACCAGGCCGATCCGGGCAGGTCAGCCCCGGCTGATCGGCCGGGCGTTCACGCTTCGCTTTGTGCCGGCACGTGAGGACCTGGCCACACCTGAGTCATGGTCCTCGCCGGTTTCGACCCGCGCCGCGATCGAGGCGATGCCAGAGGGCTGTATCACCATCGTCGATGCCATGGGTGTCACCGACGCCGGCATTTTCGGCGACATCCTTTGTGCCCGGATGGCGAAGAAGGGTGTGGCCGGAGTGGTGACCGACGGCGTGGTGCGGGACCTTGCCGGCGTGCTAGGCACCGGTCTTCCGGTCTGGTGCCAGGGCGCCGCCGCCCCCGCTTCGGTGGCCGGCCTGACCTTCGTCGCCTGGCAAGAGCCGATCGGCTGCGGTGGCGTCGCGGTCTTCCCCGACGACGTCATCATGGTCGACGACGACGGGGCGGTGGTGATCCCGCGGAAACTGGTCGCCGATGTCGCCGCCCTCGCGTCCGAACAGGAGCGGATGGAGGAGTGGATAATGACCGAGGTGACCAACGGCGCAGCGTTGCCAGGCCTGTATCCGCCAAATGCGGAGAACAAGGCCCGCTACGAGGCGTGGGCGAAGGCAAGATAGCCGCGCACCGGCGCTACCGATCACCCCGTCCGTAGCGTATTCGGGGAACGCGACCGTGGGTAGACCAAGTTGAAAGAACCACGTTTTTCTCTACAAGAGCGGATGTCGGCTGAACCATTCAGCCTCCCGGGCAACACGCTCGGACAACAACAAGGAGGCTGCGTCGATGAAGCTACATGCCGACCCGATTACCGTGAATTGCCGCAAGGTCATCGCCGGGCTCGACCTGATCGGCGCCGAATACGAGCTGGTGCATGTCGATTACTTTAAAGCGGAACAGCGCTCACCCGCATATGTCGCTTTGAACCCCAACGCCTCCTTGCCGACGCTGGTGGATGGCGACTTCGTGCTTTGGGAGTCGAACGCGATCTTACAGTACGCGGCCGACAAGGTCGGCGCCGCCACCTGCTACCCGACCGATCTGCGCGTGCGCAGCGACATCAACCGCTGGCTGCTGTGGGAAGCCGCGCACTGGTTCCCGTCCTGCTACGTCTACATGGTCGAGAACTGTGTAAAACCCTTGCTGCAGGCCGAACCCGATCTCGCGGCGCTGGAAGCGCAGGATGCGACATTCCACAAGCTCGCTGCCATCCTAGACGCGCGGCTGGCGACCAGCCGGTGGATTGCCGGGCCGAACCCGACCATCGCGGACATCGCGCTGGCGGCACCGTCGCACCTCCATCCCTATCAGAAGCTGCCGCTCGATCCGCATCCGAACCTGCGCCGCTGGATGATCGAAGGCGTCGAAAAACTGCCGTGCTGGGAACGCTCATTCGTGGGCGAGGGATTCACGCGCGAACGCAAGGCGGCGTAACGGAGCATAGAATGATGCAGGACGCGGTGCAGGCGACGCTAAACTACACGGTCGATAACGGCATCCCGCCGGACTATTACTTCTACGAGCCGGAGGAACCGGTAAAGCGCAACCCGCCCGGGACCGATCCGCACGTGATGGACATCGTCAACGGCTGGCCCCGCGTGGAGCAGTTCGACGCCGACCGGGAGGGCTTCGAACTCAAGCCATTCCCGGCCGCGTTCTCCCGCTACGACGACGAGGAAGCGGTCAAGGCGGTCTTCTACCCGCAGGTCGTGGATTTCGTGAAGCGCAACACCGGCGCCAATCGGGTGATTATCTTCGACCACACGCTGCGCAAACGGCTTCCGGCAGATCTGTCGGCGCAGACGACGGTGAACCGGCCGGCGGTGCTGCTGGTTCATAGCGATTATACGGTGGCCTCCGGTCCGCAGCGGGTGCGCGACCTGCTGCCGGACGAAGCCGAGACGCTGCTGCAGCACCGTGTTGCGTTCTATAATGTGTGGAAATCGCTGTACGACGTGGTCGAGGAGTTGCCGCTGGCGATGTGCGACGCCACCAGCCAGTCCGAGGGCGACATGCTGCGCATGGAGCTCAAGTATCGCGAACGAACGGGCGAGATTTACGTGATGCGCCACGCTCCGGCGCATCGCTGGGTCTATTTCCCGCATATGCGGGCCAACCAGGCGCTGCTGCTGAAGACCTACGATTCGAAAACCGATGGCCGCTCGCGCTTCGTCGGGCACTCCGCGTTCGAGGATCCGACCACACCGTCCAACGCCCCGCGGCGCGAAAGCATCGAGGTGCGAACGATGGCGTTCTTCTGACCGTCCGGCTACGCCTGCTTCTGCCAGCTCCGGTCGGTCTGCTGCCAGTAGGTCAGCATGTGGCCGGCCTCCTTGGCGGTCTTCCAGCGAGTCCGGGCGGCGGCGACGGCTTCGGGGCGATTGCCGTCGAACAAGTCAAAGACGCGGTCGAAGTCGGCCAGCCGGTCCGTTTCGGCGCCCTCGACCATGAAAAGAAAGCGGGCGCCATTCAGCGGTTCGGGGTCCGGGCTGAGCCAGATCGGTTGCAGGTCGGGGTCGCCGTCGGCCGCGGATCCATGCGGCAGCCAGGCCGCCTGCGCCCACAGCGCCACACTCAGCGCATCGAGATTGGGCGCCGGTCCCAGCACCAGAGCGCGCTGACCGGCCGCCAGTGTTCGTGCCAATAGCTGCGGCAGCGCCTCGGCCAGCGTCGAGCGGGTCAGATGATAAAAGCCGATCTCCGTCATCAGCCCTCGTAATTCTCCGCAACCAGACGGTCGAGCAGACGGACCCCGAATGCGGTGGCGCCCTTCGGAGTGACCGGGGCGTCCTTGGTGCTCCAGGCCGTGCCGGCGATGTCGAGGTGTGCCCACGGCTTGCTGTTGACGAAGCGCTGAATAAACTGCGCCGCGGTTATCGACCCGCCCGGCCTGCCGCCGACATTCTTCATGTCAGCGATGTCGGAGCGGATCTGCTTGTCATAGGCCTCGTCCAGCGGCATCCGCCACACACGCTCGCCGCAGGCCAGCCCCGCGGCGGTCAGTTTTTGCGATAGCGCGTCGTCGTTACTGAACATACCTGCGTACTCATGGCCAAGGCCGACAATGATCGCGCCGGTCAACGTCGCCAGGTCGATAATGAATCTCGGATCGTATTTCTGCTGCGCGTACCAGATGACATCGGCCAGAACCAGCCGGCCCTCGGCGTCGGTGTTGATGACCTCGATGGTTTGCCCAGAGTAACTTGTTACCACATCGCCAGGGCGCTGGGCGTTGCCGGATGGCATATTCTCCACCAGGCCTACCAGCCCGATCGCATCGACCTTCGCCTTGCGGCCGGCCAGGGCGGCCATCAGCCCGATCACCGTGCCGGCGCCGGCCATGTCCCACTTCATATCCTCCATGCCGCCGGCCGGCTTGATGCTGATGCCGCCGGTGTCGAAGGTCACGCCCTTGCCGACGAACACCACCGGTTTGTCCTTCAGCTTGCGTGCGTTGCCGCTAGCGCCGGTCCAGTGCAGCACGACCATTCGTGGTTCTTTCACGCTGCCCTGCGCAACGCCCAGCAGGGCGCCAAAACCAAGTCTGCCCATTTCTTTCGGGCCCAGAACTTCAACCTTCAGGCCCAGTTCAGACAATTTCTGGCAACGTTCGGCCAGCTCCGGCGGATCAAGGACATTTGGCGGCTCGCTGACCAGGTCACGCGTCAGAAATACGCCTTTCGCAGTTGCGCTCAGTGGCTCCCAAGCTGCCTTGGCTTTCGGAACTTCCGCGGTCAGTACCGTCAGTTTGGCAAGCTTTGGCTTGTCCTCGGGCTTTTCCTTGGTGCGATAACGGTCGAAGCGGTAGCTGCGTAGCATGGCACCTAGCGCAACCTCGGCGGCTTGTTGCGCGGACAGTGCAGCATTGGCGACCGCGACGGATGTTTCGCGACCAAGGGTGGCAACGATCGTGCCGCCCGCTTCCTCCAGGATCTTCTGGGTCGTCTCCGCCGGTTTGCCGAGGCCGATCCCCAGCACGCGGGTGAGGTTCGCGCCAGGCGCCAGGATGACGCAGGTCTTGGCTTTGGCGCCCTTGAACTCGGCGACCTCGAAAGCGCGACCGATGGCACCGCCGGTTGCTTCGTCGAGTTGTGCCCAAAGGCCGGAGGGTTTTTCTCCCTCATGGATCAACAACACAAGCGCGCCGGATTTCGGCAACGCCGGCTTGGCGAAGGCGATGTCGAGCATTATGTAATGTCTCCGTCGATCGATCGGTCAGACTAGCCCTAGACTCAATCATTGGAGCCTAGTGCGCTTTTGGTGTGGCTGGAAGCGCGACCGCCGCTTTGCCTTGGGTCCGCAGAGTCGGTATTTCCCCGCCATGACCGAAATCTTGCATGCGGACCGGGCTGGTGTGACGCGGGCGGTGGACTTGCTGCGCGACGGCAAGTTGGTGGCGTTTGGCACGGAGACAGTTTACGGGCTGGGCGCCGATGCGACCAACGCCGACGCTGTCGCGGCAATTTTTGAGGCCAAGGGGCGGCCGCGGTTCAACCCGCTGATCTGTCATTATCCGTCGGCAACCACCGCCTTCCGCGACGTGATCGCAGACGAGCGCGCGCGGATTCTTGGCAACGCGTTCTGGCCGGGACCGCTGACGCTGGTGCTGGCGCGCCAGCCGGATTGTCCGGTGGCGCTGCTGACCGGCGCGGGATTGGACACGCTCGCGGTCCGTGTTCCTGGCCAGGTTGTCGCGATGTCGCTGCTGCGCCGCGTCGGCCGACCGATCGCGGCCCCCTCGGCCAACCGGTCAGGTCACGTCAGCCCAACGTCGGCCCGGCATGTGCTGGATGGGCTGGACGGGCGGATCGCAGCCGTGCTGGACAGCGGGCCATGCAAGGTCGGGGTAGAGTCCACCGTCCTCGATCTGAGCGGGGGGGACCCAGCGTTGCTGCGTCCGGGAGGCGTGACGATCGGCGACCTGGAGACACGCATCGGGCCGGTGCGGCGCGACGGTGGTAGCGCGACGGGTGACGCGCAACGGTCGCCCGGGCTGATGCCGTCGCATTATGCGCCGTCGCTGCCAGTGCGGCTGCATGCAGTGGCGGTCGATCCGGACGAAGCGCTGCTTTCGTTCGGGCCGCCGTTATCGGGCGGAAGGTGCGCGTTTCAGCTCAGCGAAGCCGGCGATACGACCGAGGCCGCGGCGCATCTGTACGGGGGACTGCGCTGGCTTGACGCCGAGGGCGTTCGGCTTGGCGCCCGGAGGATCGCGGTGATGCCGGTGCCCGATAGCGGCCTGGGTGCGGCCGTCAACGATCGATTGCGGCGTGCGGCCGCGCCGCGCGGCATACCAGAGCGATAGGCGTTGCAAAGAGGGCAAGTGGCTCGTTCGCTCAGGGCGGCGACAGAGCAACCGGTTCAAATACAAACCGGAAGCCGTACTGAACCAGCCGTAGGTTCGGAACCGCCCGCGCAGCCAAGATGGCGCTCGGCGTGAAGTCTCGCGCGACCAGAATTCCGCGCACCGGAGTATCCTCGGTCATCAGGTCGCCCATCTGGGCGAGTGATTGTCCGATTGCGTCCGAATCGGCCCTGCCATCATTGAGTTCGATAACCACGATCTCACCCTGTGGATCCCGCGCAACGATGCCGCTTCGCCTGGATGGGATAGTTTGATCTCGGTTTCCATCGATAATCGTCAGGCCAGGTTCCAACCGCGCGATACTTCGTCTCAGAGACCGCAGCAAATCGCACTGAAGCCCGGAGCCTTGCCCGGAGCCTTGATTGACGATCCTGCTACCCTTGTTCTCGACGTCCCCGGGCGAGGCGATCCTGCCGGACGTTCGGCCGAGCCCCGCGGCGACCTCTTCGCGTTGCAGGCCGGCCGTCAGCACCGCCGCGAGTGCTTGGCGATAAGCGAAAGATACGGGCTTCGGCACAACTATCCTTTCAGCAAAGCCGGCACCGCCCGGCGATGCTCGCGTCGGGATGGGTCGAACTGCTGCTTACGGACACGGCGTCGCAGCGGCTTCGCGCGGGATTCGATCAGTGTCGATCTGCTGGAAGTTCCAGAAGCTGTCCAAAGCGATCCGCAGTCGGTTCGGCTTTGGCCGCAGCCGGATCCCGTCGGTCGCCGTCACGCGTGTCAGCGGCGCCAGCGCAATCCGCCAGAAATCCGGGGTCAGCACCACATCGTCCAGCGAAACGTGGGAGGTGGCGTCGGCCTCGGCTCCGCGCCAGACTGGCCGGAGCGACAGCGGCGCCAGCGTGTGTACCCGCTTGCCGAAATACGGCGCCTCATGCGCGACGCCCGAGTTCACCGTCAATACCGCGCCGATCTGTGGCAACGCCATCATCCGATAGATGTTGTCGTCGATGACACCCAGCATGGGGGCCGGCGCGGTCGATGCCACGAACAGCAGCGAATGGTGCCGGTCATGCGGATGTGGCTTCAGCACCACGCCGGCATAGCGGGCGCAGATCGCGTGGACCTCGGCTGCCAGCGGTTCGGCATCGAAGAAGCCGCCATCGACGATCTGAGTCGAATCGAACGGCCGCTGGCCGGCGACCAGCAGAGTATTGTCCGGAACCCGCGCTTCGGAGATGAACCGGCACATCGCCTCTCTCAGGCCGGCGGTGATGATGACCTCGCTTTCCGCGACGGCCATCGGCAGCAGTGCGGCCTGGGTTTCGATCCGCGAAGGTCTGGCGGCGAACATCAGATCATCCATGAAGCGGATCGGGTGCAGGCGCAGGTCGATATACGGGATCGCGTTCTCGTCGAGCAGCCGCAGCAGCCAGGGCGGCATCTCGTAGCCGACGCAAAAGCGCCGGCGGAAGCGGTCGAGAACCAGTTCGTCCAGTGAAGCCGACGATGGCATTCGCGCGTAGACCGAGGCCCAGTGGGCGTCGGCTGAGGCAGGTGCGCGGAGCGCTTCGACCCAGCGGTAAAGCGCCGGGTCCGTGGTTGTCGTGAGCGCCTCCGTGGCGAGGCCGGTTGCCAGGTAGATGGATCGCTTGACCGCGTTCCACAGCCAGAGGGTGGGTCGGTCGGTCCCGCCAGGGCGCCCGCTGCCGTCCGGGCGCACCAGATCACCCGCCACGATGACGCCTTCGATCAATGGTTCGTTCCCTTCTGATCCGATCTGGTGGCGACACTCATGGCGGCTCCTGCATCAAGGCCGGAGCAGAATGGGCGGTAAGGGTAAAGATTATCTTAAAAGCGCGCCGACCGGTGGCGCTCGCATTCAGCGCCGGGCCAGGCGGCGCGCCGTGTGCAACAGCATCTGGCGGTCTTCCGGGTTGCATTCACGGTAGAGACGCAGCAGCGCCAGTTCGTCGCCCTGCCGGACGTCCCCGGCGGCACGCTTGTCGTCGCCGATCATAAGGTATTCGACGTTGACGCCCAGCGCGTTGGCGATGCGGGAAAGGTTGCCGGTGACCTGGCCGGTGCGTCCGGTTTCCCATTGTGCGACGGCGCTGCGCGACACCCCGACCTCATCCGCCAGATCGTCCTGGGTCAGACCGCGTTCGCGGCGGACGGCTCGAATGCGTGTTCCGATGTCCTGGGGTGTACTCATCTGCGTTAGTATAACTCACTCTAGCTGAAGCTGCCAGGAAAATCTGCAATAGCACACAAGATTTTTTCCCTGAACAAAGCTGGTCCCCGCGCCACGGCATGGCGCTTTCCGCGGCTGGTCAAGGTGCCCGGGGGCAGGGCCATCGCGGTTTCACCGGTCGATGGCAGCCGGATGTCAAAGGTAATTTTTCCTGCCTGGGTGCGTTATTTTTATTGACGAATGGCGTTAGTCACTGTAACTAACCCCGCGTTCTATCAATGTTCGCACCCGGAGCCGCCGATGCCTAGGAAAGCTATCTGGACCGAAGGACAGGATACCCAAATCCGCCGCCTCCGAACCGAGGGCGCCACCTGGGACATCATCGCGCTCGCGCTTGGCCTCGCCCGCTGGGCCATCATCGAGCGCGCGCGTGTGATCGGGGTGGAGTGCGCGCCCGCCAATGCGGTCGCCATGCTCGACGATCCCGATCGACAGCCGCTGCCGGCCGGCCACGCGAATAGCTGGGGCGCCATCAACCGCGGCACCAGCCTGCAAGGCATGTCCTTTCAGACCCCTGACACCATCCGCTGAGCGCTGCCGAACCCCTGATATCCACGCCGGAAGGATCTGACCGATGACAACCACACGCGCCGCCAAGCCAACCGCCCCGGCGACCTCGAAGCAGGCGGTCCGCCCGCTGATGACCAACGGGTACGAGATCGACGCCGACTACGTCGTGTATCGGCTGGAGGAAGCAGGTGCGACCTTGCTGGCGCTGCCTGGCACCGGCTGGTCAACCCGGCTGCGCACTTCGTCGCTGGAAATCGTGCGGACCTCGCTCGAAGCCTATGGCTGGACCGAGGCGCGCATCCGCCCGTCGATACCATCGGCGGAGAAAATTACCCGGATGGACGAGGCGATGAACTGGATTCCGCTGATCCCGCTTGACCGTTACGTGCTGCGGCGGGTGGTGGGGGCCCGGAGTCTGGTGCATCCGATTACCGACCGGCACCTGTTTCCATGGCGCCGGCTCGGGAAGGCACTCGGGGCAGACCACAAGGCGATCCAGCGCTGGCATGCCCAGGGCATCGCTCTGATCGTCGCCGCTTTGCAAGCGGCGCCTTGATCCACCGGCGGCGCGTGAGTGCCGGCCGCTTGCCCAGGGCTTCAATCCGCTAAACCTGGGACCGCACTGCGGAAAGCCGAAGCCGTCGGCGGCAGCAGGCGGCTTCGGTGCCGGCGGGATCAGATCTCGACTTCCATCCCGACCTCAACCACCTGTGCGGCCGGCACGCCAAAATATGTGGCCGGAAGATTTGCATTCAGGTGCATCGCGGCGAACAAGCCCTTTCGCCAAACCGCCATTCCTGGGACCGCGCCGCGCGGCACCACCATCACCCGGCGAAAGTAATACGTGATCTGTTCGGGATCGATCCCCAGCAGGCTCGCCTCGCAGCAGGCCTGTCTCAGACCCTCCATCACCTGCGGGCCTTCCATGAACCCGTACCGCAGTAACACCCTGGTGATACCCGCACCGACCGGCACCAGCTTGACCCGCTCCGCGGGATCTACCCGCGGCTCATCTGTCGTTGCCGTCGAAACCAGCAAAACACGCTCGTGCAGAACACGATTATGCCGAAGGTGGTGCGTCAGGGCGAGCGGGATACCCGAACTCGCCGCAGTGAAGATGACCGCCGCGCCGGGGAGGCGAAGTGGAGGGGTTTCCATGACCCACGAAATGAACTCGTCCTCACGCTGGCGCAGCGTGGCCCGTTGGCGTTCCAGCAGCAGCCAGCCGGTGCGCCAGGTCAGCATAAGGAAGGCAACGATGCCGGCGAGCAGCAGAGGGAACCAGCCGCCCCCGAACAGCTTGGCGCCATTCGCCGTGACGAAGATCAGATCTACGACAAGGAACGCCCCATTGACCGCCGCGACGGCAACCACGTTGTAGCCCCACTGCAACGCCACGAGTGCCGCCAGCACCGTGGTCACCGCCATCAGCATGGATACGGCGATGCCGTACGCACCCCCCAGCGCGTCCGACGAACCAAATGTGAGCACCGCGATCAGCGTTCCGACAGCCAGCAGCCAGTTGACCAACGGGATGTAGATCTGTCCCTGCTCGTGGCTGGCGGTGTGGAGCACCCGCATCCGCGGCAGGAACCCTAGCTGAATGGACTGCTGCGTCAGGGAATAGGCGCCTGAGATGATGGCCTGCGAGGCGATAATGGTTGCAACGGTGGCGAATGCCACCAGCGGATAATGCGCCCATCCCGGTGCCAGTAGATAAAACGGATTCTCAACGGCCCCCGCGTCGGCGATCAGCAAGGCGCCCTGGCCGAAGTAGTTGAGCATCAACGCTGGCAGAACAATCGCGAACCAGCCGAGGCGGATCGGCAATCGGCCAAAATGGCCCATGTCCGCGTACATCGCCTCACCGCCGGTCACCGCCAGGAAGGCGGCGCCAAGCACGGCCAGACCGACGCCGCGGCCCGCGTGGGCGAGATACGTGACTGCATAATGCGGGCTCAGCGCAGCAAGAATTGCAGGGTTTCGCGAGATGCCCGCGATTCCAAGCAAGCCGATCGTGGCGAACCAGACCAGCATGACCGGACCAAATATATTGCCGATGAAATGGGTGCCTTTGCGCTGGACCAGGAACAGCCCGACCAGGATTCCGACGCTGATCGGGACCACAAAGGGCGCAAGCCGGGGCGCGTCGAGTTTCAGCCCTTCGACAGCGCTGAGCACCGAGATAGCCGGCGTGATCACTCCGTCACCGTAAAGCAACGCCGCGCCGATCAGGCCCACTATGAGGAGCGAGGCACGCCAGGTGCCGGCACGGGCATGTCTCGCATCGAGCAGCGCAAGCAGCGCCACGATGCCTCCTTCGCCGTGATTGTCGGCACGCAGGATCAAGATAGCATATTTCAGGGACACAATGAGCAGCAGTGCCCAGAAGATCAGCGAGACGATACCGAATACAGTGTCCGACGACAAAGCCCCGCCCGAATCCGCGGCTTGTTTCAGCGCATAAAGCGGACTGGTGCCGATATCCCCGTACACGACACCAAGCGCGGTAAGCGCGGCGGCCGCCGGAAGCCGGGGGACGAAGGGCTGCGAACGGACTGTCTCGACAGCATCGGGCACGCCAACCTCCTGTATCGGACCTGACAGTCTGGACCGGAATGGCGCGCCAAGGAACTGCCTGCTGCTGGTTGAGGCGAGCGTCCCGCGGATGCCCCGCGGCCCCTGCGGCAAAGTGGGCGTTTCCGGAGGTGATCTGTTGGCGCTTACCAGGCGGCCGTGTAATGATCCGAAATCGGCCGGAGGAAACAAGCGATCGACGTACTGGTGCCACCGTCCCTCTCGCTGCAGGCGTTCGAGCAGTTCGTCCAATGGCTGTTCGGCGATATACTTGGTTGGGCAAACGTCATCCAGATTCCGGCGCTGGTGCTGACCGCGGGGATCGCATGGTTGGCGTGCCGGCCGTTAAGAGCCTGGCTCACCGCCCGGCTCGATCGGGTCGGCGAAAGCAGTTACCCGGACTGGTTCGGTCACCACCGCACCTGGGTAAGTGATCGTTTGATCCCCCTGACGACCCCTATCGCCTGGGTCACCGGGCTGTGGATTTCCGTTTCAATTGCCCAGCAGGCCGGCTGGCCGCACGCCGTCGCGCAGATCGCGATCAACCTGGTTCTGGCATGGCTGGTGATCCGGCTGGTAGCCCATGTAGTCCCGAATCCGGCGCTGGCACAGTTGATCGCGGTGCTGGCATGGGTGGTGGCGGCGCTTAATATCCTCCACCTGCTGGGCCCGACGCTCGATCTGCTCGACCGTACCGCTATCCTCGTCGGCGGGCTGCGGGTTTCGCTGTTGACGGTCGTCAAAGGCGTCGTCTCGCTGACGGTCCTGCTCTGGGCCGCGACGGTCACCTCGGCGTTGTTCGAGCGCCGCATGACCCGCGTATCCGAAATAACGCCACGGGCGCGCGTGCTGCTGGGCAAGTTGCTCAAGACCACCCTGGTGACCTTGGCTGTGGTGCTTTCGCTCGCGAGCGTCGGCGTCGATCTGTCGACCTTTGCACTGTTCACCGGAGCGCTGGGTGTGGGCGTCGGACTGGGCTTGCAGCGAACCGTGTCCAATCTGTTCAGCGGGATCGTTCTGCTGCTCGACAAGTCGATAAAGCCGGGAGATGTCATCGAGGTCGGCGGCACTTATGGCTGGGTCTCCTCGCTCGGCGCGCGCTATGTCGCGGTCGAAACACGCGACGGCACCGAATTTCTGATCCCGAATGAGGACATCGTCACCCACCAGGTCATCAACTGGTCCCACAACGACGAACGAGTGCGACTGAAGATCCCGGTCCGTGTGCCGCATGACGCGGATCTTGATCAGATCATGGACCTGATGCGGGATGCGGCCGCGGGGCCAAAACGGGTCCTGAGCTTCCCGGCGCCCACCGTCCTGATCATGGCATTCGGCGAAAGTGGCATCGAACTCGAACTGCGGTTTTGGATCGCCGACGCGCAGAATGGCGTTCACAACATCAAGAGTCAGGTGCTTTATGGAATCTGGCGACTGTTCCGGCAGCAAGGGATCGGTATCCCTTATCCGAAACGGGATCTTTACGTTCGCGCGGCGCCCGCAGGAACCCCCCACCTTGCAGACGACTGAGGCGGCCGGGGCCGGCGATCAACTCGTTGGTCCGCAATCAATCTGCTAAACGGTCGGCATGGAAGCCGCCCCGGACATGTCGGTCTACAAGGTCGCCCTGATCGTGCTCGGCGCCGCCGGCGTCGTCATTCCGCTGTTTCATCGGCTGCAGGTCAGTTCTGTGCTTGGCTTCATGCTGGTGGGCATGATCGTGGGACCGTCCGGCTTTGGTGCCGTCACGCTGCGTTATCCCTGGCTCGCGGCCGTCACGATCGATACCCCGCACGCCATCCAGCCGATCGCTGACCTCGGCGTGACGATGCTTTTGTTCATGATTGGCCTGGAGCTTTCGTTCGAGCGTCTCTGGCTCATGCGCCGACTGGTGTTCGGCCTCGGCGCGCTGCAGGTGACCATCTCGGCGGCCGCGCTGATCGGGGCCGGCGTGCTGATCGGGCTGCGCCCAACCGGCGCCACCGTCGTCGGGATAGCCCTGGCGATGTCCTCGACGGCGGTGGTGCTGCAGGTGTTGTCGGAGGAAAAGCGCCTCCACACGCCTGCCGGTCGAAGCAGCTTCTCGATCCTGCTGTTCCAGGATCTGGCCGTGGTTCCGGCGCTGTTCGTTGTCGGCGCGATGGCCCCTGGCGCTCGGGCCCTCAGCGCTGCGGGAGTGGGCTTCGCGATCCTCCAGGCTTTGTTGGTTGTTTCGGCGATCGTCGCGCTTGGCCGTCTCGTTCTGCGGCCGCTCTTTCGCAGCGTCGCGCGCACCCG
>DASYBP010000189.1:0-3662 GCA_036500715.1 Rhodopila sp. | reverse complement strand
CACCATCTCCGCCGCATCGCGCGCCTGCATTTCGGTCGCGGCAATCACGACTGCGACGCGCTCGCCGACATAGCGCACGTGGCCCTGCGCCAGCGGTGGGCGCTTGGTGCGGTGGCCTGGCGGTCCGCCCATGTCCTCTGCCATGACCTCCGGGTCGAGCGTGCCGAGCCCATCGGCTGCCCAATCCTCACCCGTCAGGACGGCGTACACACCCGGCATTTGCTCCGCCGCAGTCTTGTCGATGGCTCGAATCACCGCATGGGCATGCGGCGAGAACACAAGGACGGCGTGCGCCTGGCGGACAAAATCGATGTCCGCGACATAGCGCCCCTGCCCGGTCAGAAACCGGGCATCCTCCTTGCGCGTAACCGGTTGTCCGATGCCGAACCTCATGATCGCTCTCCTGAGTTCGCATCCGAGCTTACCTCAGAGTGCAGGGGCGGTCGATGCGGTGCGGCGGGTCGCCGGTATCAGAATTCAGGGGTTGGCGGGAATCGTGACCGACATCGCCGGCGTGGTGTAAGTCTCGATGTCCTGCACGATGCCGGGCTCCTCAATCAGCAAGCGCCGAGTGACCAGCGCCTGCGCGGCGGCCTGCACCTTGGCGACATAATCCGCATTGGTGCCGGCGGGGTTCCCATACCGTTCTTGCAATGACGGGCGCGGGTCGCCCGTTGCCATCCGCTGCGCGACCTTCGTTGGGAACGGGATGTACTGGCCCGTCACATCGCAGCCGTCGACGATCGGTACCGGGTCCGCTGCATTGCCGGCCCGCAAGCCCCAACCGGTATAGGTCGCAATGGGGACGGCGACGCTGGGAACGCGGACGCCAGCGATGTCGTTGCCGTCGGCATCCGTCTTCGGAACATAGATCTTGTAGGGCGTGCCCAGCGAAATGGGCGGGATCGTGGAAACGATCCCCTTGTCGAATTTCGGCCCGAAATCCCAAAGATCACCGGTGTGAAGGATCCCGTTATAGACGACAAAGGGGGTCGCCGGCAGCGTCGTCTGGGGGTTCGGGATGTTCGTCGGGAAGCCGTTCCCAGGCAAAGACGGGACAAGGGTGCCGTTGCCGATATGCGGTACCTGGTTCGGGGGCGGCGGCACGCCCTCGGCTGCCCATTGGTCCAGATCAACCAGGAGCGCCCGCTCTACTGGCGCAGAACTGAGCGGATTCCCGAACCGCCGGCAAATGCCAGTGCTGGTGCTGTTGCCGGTGCCATGCTGGATGTTCATGATGGTAAATTGCAGCGTTGGTGGCTCCGGGTAGGGAGCCGCCGAAATTATAGATAACTAGGGGGGAAGGTCATGAGAAGAGCGGCTCCTTTCGGCGGGTTGCGCGCGGGTAGCGTTGCCGTACTGGGTATTTTTTCGCTGTTTGGCCTCGCCCTGCCGGCCCAGGCGCGCATCACCAGCATCACCTATAGCATCGCCCCGGCCTATGGCGGCGTCTCCTTTGGTTCCGTCGGCGCGTATCAATTCGTCACCGGGGTGGCGAATGGTGCGTTCACTGAGAAGCTCGATGTAGGGTAGCGGCGGGGCGAAGAGTGCAACATGCCCAGCTGATCCCATCATTGGCGGGTCAGGATCATGATGCAGTTCGTGATGCAGCCCGGGATGGTCTATCAATACCCGCTTTGGGGGGTCGGGCTCCTATTCGTCGGGCTGGCGGCGCTCAGCGCTATGGTCATCGAATTGGTGGCCCACCAATTCCTGTCGATCGAGTTTCGCCGCCGGCATAATGACGTCACCGCAGCGATATTCTCCGTCGTCGGAGTGACCTTCGCCGTGCTATTGGCCTTCGTGGCCATGCTCGCTTGGGACGGTTTCAACAAGGCGAAGGCGGCCAGCTATGCGGAAGCCGCACGCGTTCTCGACGTCTACAATGCCTGCGTCGGCTTTGCCGACCCTGACAGGTCGTCGATGCTCGACGGCATCATCGGGTACCTCGAGACGGTGGTGAAGGTCGAGTGGCCCGCCCAGGCTGAGGGACGGATTGTCGACCGGGGTGCGGTGTACCTCGAGAAGCTGAATACGATCGCAATCGGTCTCAAACCGTCTGGCGTCGCAGATGGGAACCTGCATGCGCTGCTGTTGCGATCCCTCGCGCAGCTCCGGGACGCAAGGCAGCAGAGATTGCTTGCCGCCGAGACCACGATTCCCGCGGTCGTCTGGATAGTGACGCTCGTCGGCGGCGGTCTCACAATTGCTTTCGGCTCTTTCCTCGGCGTTCCGAGCCTCGGCATGCATCTCGCGATGTCCGCCGCGCTGGCGATTTCGGGAGCGCTGGTGCTGATTCTGATTATCGCCCTCAGCAATCCTTTCCGCGGCGACTTTCGGGTATCGACGCTGCCATTCGATCGAGTGTTGTCCCAGATCCAGTCATCGTCAATCCAACCTTGAGCGGCGTCGCATTCCCATTTCACAAACCTGGGAGCAGTCGGCTGTGCGATCGTCAATCTAATGGAAAGAGGCGCCGGCGATCTGTTGCCGCATGACGGCGAGGATGGCCTGGGGACGCCCCCCGTTGCGCTCGACCACACCTTCGAGTTGCGAGCGTCCGTTCGCCGCCATGCTCATTCCATCGACGACAATGTCGCTGACTTTGTAAGATCCGTTCTGCGCAGTCAGACGCCAATCGACTTGGATCGGCTGATAAGCGCCGGACTGGCGGATGATCTGGCTGGAGACGATCGCCCCATCCGGATCGCGCCGGCATCCGGTCACACTCGGGCGGCCGCCATCTTCGGCGTAATCCGACAGTTTTTCACTATAGGTGAGCACAACGTAATTCTCGAACAGCTCGAGAAACTCCTGCTGCTCCGTCGGGGTAAAAATCCGCCAATAACGGCCAAGCACAAAGCGGCCGAGGCTGGGGACGTCGAAATCCTCACGGAACAGCTGGTGGAAGCCCGCCAGTCTCTGCTCCCGGGAGGCGCCGCTGGTCACCGCCTGCAGCTGGTTGCCCAGATTGTTGATGAACGCGGCTGGATCCATGCCCGCCCCAGCCGGGATGGGCGCCGTCACCCCCCAGTGAACAGGACCACCGTCGTGGCAAAACGTATACGTCGCAACATTGCAGTCACTCTCGGACATCTCGCGCATCAGAGCTAGCAGCTGTGCAATAAACCGGCTGTGAAACAGGTCACAGTTAACCCCGTTTTGCTCGATCCAGACCTCTCGCGTCTTCAGATAGACGCGAACCGCCGACGCGCTATTAAGAAATCTGGTGGGGTAATCGCCGAATATTGTGCAGCGCAATATGCCGGGAAGACCGGGTACGAGCGCGCCGCAAGTTGCCAATACGTTCGCAGCGGTGGAAACGTTTCCTGTATTTAGGCCGGCACCGCTGCGGCTTGTGCGAATGCCGAGGTCTGTACTTCGCGCAGATGGCAGGCGACGTGGTGGCCGGGGAGGATTTCGCGCATCTCCGGCTCTTCCTTGGAGCAGCGCCCGAAGGCATAGGGGCAGCGGGTGTGGAAGCGGCAGCCCGCGGGCGGGCTGATCGGGCTCGGCACGTCGCCTTTGAGGATGATCCGCTTCTTCGCGGCTTCCGGGTCGGGGACCGGAACCGCCGATAAGAGGGCCTCGGTGTAGGGGTGCTGCGGGCGGGTGAAGAGGGCGCGCTTGTCGGCGATCTCGACGATCTTGCCCAAATACAT
>DASYBP010000188.1:0-7899 GCA_036500715.1 Rhodopila sp. | reverse complement strand
GCATAGGCGCTTGGCTTGTGCAGCCACTCGTTCAACTCGTCGAACGTCCAAGGCCCCTTCTTGCTCTTCAACGCATCAGAATAGTTGAACCCCTCCATGTGAGCGTGCGGACCGCCGACCACGTTATAAAGATTGGGGCCGATCGCGGCTTTGCCGCCTTGGTCGAAGGTATGGCACGCGGTGCAGACTTTTTTGGCGTAGGACTCGCCCGCGCCTACGTCGGCCTTTGCCAGAAGGTTGGCGATCGGCGGTGACTCTGGGGCGGGCGCCCCGGACGGCGCGGCCGCTTCGGGCACCTCGATCTTGATCGCGGGCTTTTCCGGCCGGCGTTCCTTGACCAGGATCGTGCCGATTGTCCCGGACAGGAAGAACACGATTCCAGCGACGAGGACCGCCGCGACACCCTTGTTGATCTCCATCGAATCCATGCGGCGTACGCTCCTGATCCCCGGTTGGTGATATGCCGTCCAAAATACGGCCCCGATATGCTGCGGTCCGAAATCACTAATGTGATTGGCCTGTCAACAGCGGTGTAGATGCCGGCGGCTGCCGGATGAAGTTCACGATCCGGCAACCAGCCGTGGTCGTTGCCCTTGACATCCTTATGCTCATCACTAGCATTACCCGTAATGCTCAGATTGAGCATTAAAGGAGGTTCTGATGTCCACCACCGCTCTGCTCGAACGCACCGCGCCGCTCTATGATCGAGTGAAGACGCTGATCCCACCGATCGAATGGCCGATCTTTGCCGACGACATCGAGGCGATCCTGCGCCTTAAGCAGCAGCGTGACGCCGTGATCCTGGCGCACAACTACATGACGCCGGAAATTTTCCACTGCGTTTCCGACATCGTCGGCGACAGCCTGGCACTGGCTCGGGAGGCGATGAAAGTCGATGCCAAGGTAATTGTGCTGGCCGGGGTGCATTTCATGGCGGAAACAGCGAAGCTGATGAACCCCGAAAAGACGGTGCTGATTCCGGACAGCCGCGCGGGGTGCTCGCTGGCGGAATCCATTACCCCGGGGGATGTGCGGCTGATGCGGGAGCGCTATCCCGCCGTGCCTGTGGTGACTTACGTCAACACCTCGGCAGCGGTCAAAGCGGAGTCGGATATTTGCTGCACGTCCAGCAACGCCTTGAAAATAGTCGAATCGCTTGGCACCGACACCGTGATCATGTTGCCGGACGAGTATCTCGCGCAAAATATCGCGGCACAGACCAAGGTGAAGGTGCTGACCTGGGCCGGGCATTGCGAGGTGCATGAGCGCTTTACCGCGGCTGAAGTCCGCGCATTGCGCGAAGATTATCCGGGTGTGACGATCTTGGCCCACCCGGAATGTCCGCCGGCGGTGATCGAAGCGGCGGATTACACAGGGTCCACGGCCGACATGTCGGCGTTCGTCGGTCGCCGACGGCCGGCGCGGGTCGTGCTGCTGACCGAGTGTTCAATGGCTGGCAACGTGTCGGTCAACTACCCGGAAATCGAGTTCGTGACGCCTTGCAATCTGTGCCCGCACATGAAGCGGATCACCTTGCCGAAAATCCGCGCCGCGCTGGAGACGATGCAGGAACAGGTAACGATCGATCCGGCGGTGGCCGACCGGGCACGCCAGGCGGTCGAGCGCATGCTGGCGGTGCGGTGATGGCCGCTTTGCCGATGGTCATGATCGAGCCGGCGGTGCGGGCGGCGCTGTTGGAAGACCTGGGCCGGGCCGGTGACCTGACGACTGATGCCATCGTTCCCCCTGACGCCCGCACCCGCACCGCTTTCGTCGCTCGCCAGGCGGGTGTTGTCGCCGGCCTGGATTTCGCCGCCGCGGCCTTTCGACTGGTTGATCCCACGATCGAGGTGACGGTGGTGCGATGCGACGGCACCCGCCTGCGTCCTGGGGATGCGATCGCTACTGTCAGCGGACCCGCGCGCGGCATTTTGACAGCAGAACGAACGGCTTTGAATTTTGTCTGTCACCTGAGTGGCGTGGCCTCGGCGACGCGCGGAATCGCGGATGCGATCGCCGGTACCCGGGCGCAAGTGTGTTGCACACGCAAAACGATGCCGGGACTTCGATTTGCGCAGAAATACGCTGTTCGAGTGGGCGGCGGGTCAAACCATCGCTTTGGGCTGGATGACGCCGTGCTGATCAAGGACAATCACGTCGCCATCGCCGGCGGCGTGCGCCAGGCGGTCGAACGTGCGCGGGCGGGGGTCGGGCACCTGGTTAAGATCGAACTGGAAGTCGACACACTCGCGCAGTTGGAAGAGGCATTGACCATGCGCGTCGATGCGGTGCTGCTGGACAACATGGATCCCGATACGCTGCGGCAGGCGGTGGCGATGGTTGATGGGCGGGCGATCACTGAGGCTTCGGGTCGTATACGTCCCGACACGGCGGCCACAATAGCAGCGAGCGGGGTCGATCTGCTGTCGGTGGGATGGCTGACGCACTCCGCCACCGCCTTGGATATTGGCCTGGACTGGGTCGGCGCGATTTAGCGCCGATTGGGCGCGGAGGTGCAGCCGGGCTGAACCCGGTGATTCAGCGCTTTCGGGGCACCAACGGATACCATCCCTATCGATGCAACCACAGCCTTGCGGGCCGGTTCCACATCACCCCGGTCCCGCAATAGAATCACGCCTGGAGAAAGTATATATCGAATTAGGATCAATATCGACTATGAAAGCCCGTGTTGTGATTGCGGCACGCGGTAATTTGATTTGCTCGCAGAATCGCTATTCTCCACCAGTTACCAGATAGCAGCAATTTTGGGGAGAAATCCGACATGCGGGCTGCCCTATCATCGGCAATACTCGGCGTGGGCTTGCTTTTCGGCCCTGTTGTCTACGCCCAAACCGCGACCGTGACGGCGACCTGTAAGGACGGCACCGAATTCTCGGGCACCACGCGGTCTGGCGCCTGCAAGGGCCACAAGGGTGTAGCGTCCTGGGGCACCGCCGCCGAAGCCTCCCCACCGAGCCCGGGGATGGCGCCCGCCGCCGCTCCGGCAACGCGCTCGGCAAACGCCGCCCCCGCGGCGCCGCCCCCGAGTATGCCGAACAAAACCGCGGCGTCACCCTCATCGAACACCGCAGCGAAAGTGGGCGGCCCGGGCCAGGTTTGGGTCAACACAGCCACGAAAGTCTACCACTGCCCGGGCGATCGCTATTATGGCAAGACGAAAGCCGGCGAATTCATGAGCCAATCGGCGGCCGAGGCTGCTGGGGATCATCCTAGCGGTGGCAAGGCCTGCTCGTCTTAGCGCGCATTTGTGGTGGCGACCGCGGACAGGCGGCCGGTGCCCAGTCGCTACCGAAAGCTTCGTTTGTGCCGCTTTTCCCCGTCCGGGCCCTCCCGATCCGGGGGATCCGGATCCGGGTGGCTGACTTGACTGGGGCTGGGAGCCGCGACGGCCTTGGCCCCCTGCCCTTTACTCCGCCGTCCACCCGCCATCGACGACCAGCGCGGTCCCGGTGACCAGCGCCGCGGCATCCCCCGCCAGAAACACCACCGCGCCCATCAGGTCCTCGACCGTTCCCAGCCGCCCCAGCTTGATACGGCGCAGCACGTCGTCGCGGAACGCGGCGTTCTGAAAGAATGGTCTTGTCAATGGCGTGTCAATGAAGGTCGGGGCGATCGAATTGACCCGGATACCCAGCGAAGCAAGGTCGATGGCCATTGCCTTCGTCAGCCCCTCAATACCGTGCTTGGTCATGCAATAGACCGAACGGTTCTGACCGCCGACATGTCCCATCTGTGAGGAGATATGAATGATCGACCCGCCACGGACCGCCATCTTCCGCGCGACCGCCTGGGCGAGAAAGTAGGCCGCGCGCAGATTCAGGCCGGTGATGACGTCATAATCCTCCTCTGTTACGTCCAGAAACGGGCGCGGGCGGTTGGTGCCAGCATTATTGACCAGAATGTCGAACCGGTCAGCCGCCTCCACCGCAGCGCGGACTGCGCGCTGATCGGTAACGTCCAGCACCAGCGTTTCAGCCTGCCCCCCGGCTTCGCGGATCTCCTGCGCGGCCTGTTCAATCTCCCCACTGGTGCGCGCAACCAACGTTACAAACGCACCCACCTCGGCCAAGGCGGCTGCCGCGGCCAGGCCTATCCCGCGCCCCGCGCCGGTGACCAAAGCCCGGCGGCCATCGAGGCGCATCGAAGGGAGCCGCGGCAGGGTCATTCGGTCATACCGGGAGCAGATCCTCCAATTTCCATTCCTCCGCCGACGCGCCGGCCAAAGCCTGGATACGGCCTTCGTCCGCGCGCAGTTCCGCCGCCGGCCCGGAATAGACGATCTGGCCGTTCTCCAGCACATAGGCATGGTCGGATATTTCCAGGCTCATGCGCACATTCTGCTCCACCAACAGGACCGAGATACCCTCCGCCCGCATGCGAGCGACAATGCCGAACACCTCCCTGACGATCAACGGTGCCAAACCTTGGCTTGGTTCGTCCAAGATCAACAGCCGAGGGTTCAGCAACAGTGCGCGTCCAATCGCCAGCATTTCCTGCTCGCCGCCGGATAGCTGCCTTCCCAGGTTCTGCTTACGCGCGCGCAGGCGGGGAAACAGTTTGTAAACGTGATCGAGATCGTATGGCCCGGGCCGTTCCAGTGGCACCCGCAGGTTCTCGTCCACCGTCAGGTTCGCGAAGACACGCCGTCCTTCCGGCACAAACCCCACACCGGCCGCGGCGATACGGTAAGGCGGTCGGCCGGTAATATCTTCGCCGAACAGTGTAACCCGTCCGGACCGAGGCGGTGTCAGCCCGACGAGGCTGCGCAGCGTGGTCGACTTGCCGGCACCGTTCCTTCCAAGCAACGTCGTGATCTGGCCCTCGGCAACCGCCAGACCGACGTCATGCAGGATATGGCTCTTGCCGTAGTAGGTGTTCAGCCCTTCGGCTGTGAGCGCGCTCATTCGGCTTTTCCCAGATAGGCTTCCTGCACGACAGGGTTCTGCGAAATCTCCGCCGGTGTGCCCTCCGCCAGCATCTTCCCCTCGCCCAGCACGGTTATCCGATCAGCCAGGTTGAACACCACGCGCATGTCGTGTTCGATCAGGACGATTGTATAGGCGCTGTTTCTGTGCAAACGCCGAATCAGGTTGGCAACCGCGAAGGTTTCCTGCTCGCCCATGCCGGCGGTCGGCTCATCCAGCAGCAGCAGCCTCGGCTTCAGCGTCAGCGCCGTGGCGATCTCCGCCGCCCGCTGATCGCCGTGCGACAGTTCGCCCACCAAACGGTCGGCCTTGCCGGCCAGCCCCGCCTGAGCCAGGGCCTCGTCGATCCCACGATTGACCTCGGCGCGATGAGGCGCGCCTATCCAGAAGCGCTGGCGCAACCCTTGAGCGCTCTCTACCCCGATGCGAATGTTTTCCCGCACCGTCAATTCCGGAAAGATCTCGGTGATCTGAAAGGTCCGAGCCATTCCCATCTTCACCCGCTCGGTGACCTTCATGTTCGTGACCGTATCGCCATCGAACACAATCTCACCTGCGCTGGGCGCGAAGAATCCCGAGATCATGTTGAAGAAAGTCGTCTTCCCGGCGCCATTGGGACCGATAATGGCACGCAATTCGCCTGCCGCCACCTGCATCGACACGCCATTGACGGCCACCAGGCTGCCAAACCTCTTGGTTACGCCACGGATGTCCAGCAGGATCATCTCGCTGTCCCTCGCTGCAGCATGCCCAGAAGTCCGCGTGGAAAAAACAGCACGACCAGAACGAAGATCAGCCCGACGAAAGACATCCAATTGACCGTCATCGAGGAGATATAGTCCTGCAGGACGACGAAGAGTGCGGCCCCGACCAGCGGCCCCCAGAACGCGCGCATTCCGCCCATGACCGTCATGATCACGATCTCCCCCGACAACGAGTAATGCAGTCCCATCGGATCGGCGAAATTGTTCAGCAGCGCATACAGCGCGCCTGCGAGGGCGGTGAAGCAGCAGGAAATCGAGAATGACATCCAGATATGCCGCTCGATCGGGATGCCGAGGAAACGCGCCCGCCGCTCATTTTCCCGGATCGCGACCAGGGTCCGCCCGAACGGGGACACGAGGATCAGACCCAGCAATGCGGTCGCGATCGCGAACACGACCAGCAGAAAGTAGTAAAAGATGATGTCATTGTTCGCGATGTCGATCGTGGCGTAGCCAAGGTTCAGTGGCGCCCGCGAAAAGCCGCGCAGTCCATCGTAACCGCCGGTCAGACTGTCCCAGCTATAGGCGATGTAAAACGCGATCTGCCCGAATGCGACAGTCACCATGGCAAAATAGACACCGCGCCGCCGCACGATCAGCAACCCGAACAACGTACCGGCCAGCCCGCCCAGCAGGATGCCGTCCAGGATCGCCAGCGGCGTGCTGGCGGCAACATATTTCAGCGTCAGTCCCGCCCCGTAGGCGCCGAGGCCGAAATAGGCCGCATGCCCGAAGCTCATGACGCCGGTGAAGCCCAGCAGCAGATTGAACGACATCGCTGCCAGTCCCAGCACCAGCACCCGGCCGGCGAGCGCTGTGTACCCGCCAAGCATCGGCAGCCAGATCGGGACCGTCAGCAACAGCGCCCATATGATGATCGCGGTCAGCCAGGGGCGCGGCTGTGCGGTAGCCGCCGTTATCGGAGCCGCCGTGGCGCTCATGTCAGCATCCCCTCCTCGCCCATGAGGCCGCGCGGACGCAGCACCAGGACGACGAGCATGATGACGTAGATCACCGCCTCACTGGCGGCGGGCCAGACGACGGTGGTGAGTGCGCCGGCCACGCCGATCAGCAAACCTCCGGCCAAGGTTCCAGTCAGGCTGCCCACGCCGCCGACGATGATCGCGATGAAGCTGGGCATCAGCAGATCGTCGCCCATGTTCGGGTTCAGTCCGAGCTGACCTGCCGCCAACACGCCTGCCAGGCCGGCCAGCAACGAACCGACGGCGAAGTTGACCGACCGCAACATGCCGACATTCACACCCAGTGCGGCGACCGTCTCCAGATCCAGCGTCCCCGCCCTGATACGGATGCCCACACGGGTGTAGCGGAGAAAGGCGAACAACCCGGCAATCGCCGCCACCACGATCGCGACCATGAAGATCCGGTACCAGGTGATGAAGAACAGGTCGGCAGACAGCGGCGTGGACAGAATGTCCGGAATTGTCATCGGCAGACCGTTCGGTCCCCAGATGTAGCGGCAGATATCCTGTATGATGAATGCCAGCCCGAAGGTCAGCAGCAGGCTGTAGACCGGGTCACGAGGGTATACCCGGCGGATCATCAGGCGTTCGATGATGAACCCGAACACCGCCGTGAGGATCGGCGACACAAGAAGCGCGCCCCAGAACCCGACATAGGGGGTCAGCACGAAGGCGAAGTAGCCGCCCAGCGCCAGGAAATTACCGTGCGCGAAGTTGATGACGTTGGAAAGGTTGAGAATCAGCGACAGGCCCAGCGCCATCAGCACGTAAAACGACCCGATGATCAGGCCGTTGGTGACGTTGAACAGGACGAGTTGCAGCATCGGCCGCGCTTCGCTGCGGGCTAGGCCGGGTGCACCATTTTGCAGCCGGTTTCCGACACCGGACCGGCGGCTTGCTCACCCGGCACAGCGCTGGTGACAGTAAACACCGCGTCGGGGTTGCCGCCGATGGGTGGATGCACGTCGCCGACGAAGATATTCGGCATCAGCTCATGGTCGCCGGCGCGATAAAATACTTTGCCCGGCTGCAACGCGACGTCGGGTGATAGCTCCATCCCTTCGATCGCCAGCGACAACTTCGGTCCCTCCAACGACTTCGCCTTCTCGGCGCCGAGGCGCACGGATTCGACCGCGACAAGCCCGAACCAGTGGCGCGCGGTGGGGGTCTTGCCGGTCGCCTTGCGGAAGTCCGCGACGAAGGCTG